>JALYJH010000363.1 GCA_030775415.1 Acidobacteriota bacterium
GACGCAGAAAGCGGCCGACGCGGTTCACTACGCCGACCTTTCGCTCGCGGTTGTCAAGCTCATGGGCCCCGGCGAGTACGTGCTCGCCCGCGCCGGAGACACCACTCAAGGCCATTTCGCGCTAGCTGCTCACGATTACACGCATTCCACCGCTCCCAACCGGCGCTTTGCTGACACCGTTACGCAGCGCCTTATCAAAGCCGTGATCGCCAAACAGCCCGCTCCCTATTCCGACGCACAACTCGACGCCACCGCGCGCAATTGTACGTTGAAAGAGGACGCCGCCCGCAAAGTGGAACGCGTCATGAGCAAACGCATCGCTGCCGTCGCCCTGCAGCCTCGCATTGGGCAAATGTTCCCGGCGGTGGTCACCGGAGTCACGCCCAAAGGCACCTTCGTGCGCGTCCTCAACCCGCCTGCGGAAGGTTTGCTGATTCACGGCCAGCAAGGCGTGGACGTCGGCGACCGGCTTACAGTGAAACTCATCAGCACCGATCCGCGCCGCGGCTACCTCGATTTCGCCAGGTAGCGAATTTCTCAGGACTAGCGGTTTACCGTAGGAATAGAGCTGAACGCCGCCCCGTTGAAGCGCAGCCCCAGCACCGCCACATTGCCCGCCACCACGCTGAAATCGGCGATGCCCCGTTTCCCCGCGATTCCGCCCAGCCCCGTAAGATCCCGCAGCACCACCGCTGTCTTCGCATTCGGGCCCAGCAGGATCGTATGCGTTCCAATCAGGTTGCCTGCGTCATCCCGCGCGCTTACCGTTACAATATTCTGCACCGCGCTCGGATTTACAATAGCCACCGAAGTGACGTAGTTCGTATCGTCAAAGATAAGAGTTCTGCGCGACGACGCCGCGCTCGACAGCGGCACAATCACTTCCTGATCCGCGATACCCGGCGCGCTCTTGCGGAACACTCCGTAGCCCACCACGCCGCTGGGCAAAAATGCCGACGCGTATCCCTGTACCAAAGCGCCCACGTTTGGCGCTTCCACGATCGCCGTACCCTGCGGCGCCAGTTGAATCGTCGCAGTCGACCCGCCGATAGCAGGAACCGTCAGCGGATTCCCATCGTCCCCGATAAAATGAACCGGAAAAGAGACCGCCGTATCGCCGGTATTCGCAAAATAAATCGCTGAGTAAAAGCCGCCCCCAAAAACGAAATCGGGAAGCACCGAAGCCGTCAGCCCCTGCGTCTCCGCCTGTCCCGAGATCGTCGTGCCCGCATCCGTCTCCAGAAACAAAATGCGCCGGCCGTTTTCTACCATCGCGAAAAGATAGTTCGTATTCCCAGACGAGCTGGTGATGGAAGCCGACCCCGCGCAGTCGCTTCGCAGCGAATAATTCCCCGCGCTTGTAAGCGGCAACGTCGTGCCATTGGAATTGGAAACGCCGTTCAAAGTCAGAGCGGAATCGCCGTCGGAAACCATCTGGCCCTCCTGCGCTACCCGTAGTCCGCCCGGCGACACCCCCATGAACTCGAACCCATAGCTCCCCGTCAGCAGTCCTCTGCCGCACTGCACCGTTCCCGTCGTCACCTGATAAGCGCGGCCCAAAATCACTGCACCCATGCCCGAAAACGCCATCGAAAGGCTTCTGCCCCCGTCCTCCACTTCGAACACGAACGGCCCCGCGCCCGGCGGATTCACCGTCAAAGTCAATGTCCCTGTGCACCCCGCCTGTACTGCATAAGCTCCCGTGAAGGAGAAACTCGCGAAAGTGCCGTTATCGCTGGTAGCTGCCTGCCCCGTCACGCCGCCGTTTCCGTCGAAGACGAAATCGCTCAATTCGGCGAACGGCAGCGCCTGCCCGCCGGAAATTACGGATCCATTCGCTAAATAAAAATACGTCCCCGATAACAGCGAGTTGGAACAGGCCTGCTGAGCCTCCATGGAAATGCTCGCAGCCGCGAAAAGCAGGACCAGGGAAGCAATGCGTGGATACATCTTGAACTCCTATAGCCGGTGTCTTCATTGCAGCTTACCAGATGAAGTGCGTAATGCCCCGTGCAATTATTTCACTACGCGCACAGCCTCGGCGTGCTCTGCAACCATTCACGCTTTAGCGCGTCAAATACAGCGTAGGGGAGAGCCACTTCCTCCGACTGGCTTTCGGTTCTTGCTGCCATTTTGAACCAGCGGCGGCTTCTTTATCCGCCGTTCCCTACACCTTAAAACTCGTCCACGATCACTAAATTTGCAGTCGAGCCCCACCAGCAATCTGCGGATATATACTGTCTTCTAGCGGAGACGCCATGAATTCAACCAAAACCCTGTTGTTGCTTGTGTTGGGGGCCGCGTCACTCAGCGCCCAATACCAGAATTTCGTGAAAGCCACAGCCGCGGGCCCTCCTGCCGCAATTCCCACTTTCTCCACGGAAGACCTCTCGCGCACCGGAATCTTTTACGCAGGCGGCTCCTACGTCGGAGACCCTGGTAAAGAAGTGATGGACGGCTCCGCCTACGTCGAAGTCTGGGTCCCCAAACGAATTCGCCATCCCTATCCCATCATCTATATCCACGGCGCCGGCCAGACCGCGACTGACTGGCAGCAGACCCCCGATGGACGCCCCGGCTGGGCATACTTTTTCGCCAAGCAAGGCTACGTGCAGTATATGGTCGATTCCCCTACTCGCGGCCGCTCCCCCTACAATCCTGGCCACGATGGCAATCTCACCATCCGCACCGCATCGAATCTCGAAGCCACCTTCACCGCCTCCGCCAAGAAGGGCGATTTCCCTCGCGCCCATTTGCACACTCAATTTCCCGGTAGCGGACTCATGGGCGATCCCGTCTTCGATGCCTTCGCCAAAACGCAGGTCCAATTCCTCGCCGGCGGCGGCCCCAAGTCGCAAGACGATCTCACCGCCACGGCTATCATCGCCCTGCTTGACACTATTAAAACCCCGGTCATCATCCTCTCCCATTCGCAAGGCGGCCCCGCCGGCTGGCTGATCGCCGACGCCCGCCCCCGTCAGGTAAAGGCCATCGTGACCATCGAACCCGCCGCACCCCCCATCCATGGCGTCGACACCGCCAAGCTCGCCTACAACAATGGCGGAGGCGGATTGAGCTGGGGCGTTACGTCCAGTCCCGTCCATTATGACCCTCCCGTCAAAGAGCCCTCCGAACTCCAAGTCGTCCTCGAAGAGAAATCGGACATCCCCGGCGACGTCGTCCCCTGCTACGTGCAAAAGGAACCAGCGCGCAAGCTGGTGAACCTGGAAAAAATCCCTGTCGTGTATTTATCGTCCGAAGGCGGCTATCACCGCGAGTACGATCATTGCATTCCCAAATGGCTAAACCAGGCTGGCGTGAAAACGCAGTACGTGCGCCTGGAAGACGTAGGCCTCCACGGCAACGGCCATGAAATGATGCTCGAAAAGAACAGCGATGAAATCGCCAGGTTCATGTCGGCATGGCTGGATAAAAACGTTCATGCCACCGACAAGCCCGCCATCGCGGCGCCGCCGTCGTCTATCCCCACTTTCCCCACCGCCAACATCGCGCGCCAGGGATTCTTTTACGCCGGTGGCAAGTACGTTAGCGAACCCGGCAAGGAAATCATGGGCCAGGCCATGTACACCGAAGTATGGGTGCCCAAGCAGATGAAGCATCCCTACCCCGTCGTGTTCTTCCACGGAGCCGGTCAAACCGGAGCCGTCTGGCGCCAAACTCCCGATGGCCGCCCCGGCTGGGCCTACTATTTAACCGATCAAGGCTACACCGTTTACATGGTCGATTACCCGTCGCGCGGCCGCTCCCCCTACGTCCCCGGCGTCGACGGGAAACTCAGCATCCGCACCGCGCAGGATCTCTCGCAGATCTGGACCGGCCCCGTGCTCTCCGGCGGCAA
>JALYJH010000364.1 GCA_030775415.1 Acidobacteriota bacterium
CTGCCCGGAATGTGGGGCATCGCAGCAGTAGAATAAGATGGTGTCTTGGGGACATCTGGGCTAAATCGAGCGAGGCTTGCGAGAATCCTGGGGCTTTCCGGAGGCGCACCGAAGTCCGGCGCGCGCAATAAATCTCGCGCCATGCAGGACCTCACGACGCTGTGCCACGGCTTATTGTCGGAACGCGGAGAAGTCTCCGGCGTGCTGTTGGCAACGAAAGCACAACAAGCTTACGAGTCATTGGAAGCGCCGCAGCGGCAGGCTTTCTTTGACGTGCTGGTGAAACAGTTCTCGCCCGATCCCGAGGCGGTCGGGATCTCGGGTGATGCGTATCGCGCTGATCCCTCGGCGGCGAATCTGGCCGAATTGCAGCGGGTCGTGGAACCGCCGCGGCAGGAATTGTTCCGCCGCTTGAACATGGCTCCGGGCGGCACGCGCATGCTGGTGAACATGCGGCGGGACCTGCTGGAGGAGACGCGGGCGCATCCGGAATGGAAGGCAATTGCGGCCGATCTGGAGCACCTGCTGGCTTCCTGGTTCAATCGCGGCTTTCTGTCATTGCAGCGCATCGATTGGACGACGCCGGCCAACATTCTCGAAAAGCTGATCCAGTTTGAAGCGGTGCACGCCATTCTGGGGTGGTCCGATTTACAGCGCAGGCTGCAAGCGGACCGGCGCTGTTACGGCTTCTTCCACCCGGCGCTGCCGGGGGAGCCCATCATTTTTATCGAAGTGGCGCTGACCCGCGGCATGAGCGCGCAGGTGCAGCCGCTGGTCGATCCGCTGTCGCCCATTTCCGATCCCGGAGAAGCGGACACGGCAATTTTTTACTCGATCACAAATTGCCAGGCGGGGTTGCGCGGGGTTCCGTTTGGAAGCTTTTTGATCAAGCGTGTCGCCGAGGATTTGGCCGCCGAGTTCCCTCGGTTGAGGAGGTTCGCCACGCTGTCGCCGAGTCCGGGTTTCCGTTCCTGGCTGGAGCAAATGCGCGGCAACCGGAGGGTCGCGGAAGTTCTGGCGAAGCTCGAAGAAGGCGCCTGGCGCAACGATCAGGAGTTGGCGGAAGATCTCGGGCAGGAACTGGAGCCGCTGTGCGCGTATTACTTGACGCACGCGAAAAAGGGCCGTGAGCCGCTCGATCCCGTGGCGCGTTTCCATCTGCGCAATGGGGCGCGGTTGGAACGTATCAACGGGATGGGCGATACGTCGGCTCGCGGAATTGAGCGTTCGGCGGGGATGATGGTGAATTACGTCTACCGGCTGGAGGACGTCGAGCGCAATCACGAGCTATATACCAAGCAATACAAGGTGATCGCGTCGCACCACATTGATTGGCTGGCGAAGCGCTGCGCACTGTAACTAAATGAAACAAAGCAGTTTAGTAAAATTTCCAGAAGTTCTAACTCAAAATAGTTGACAACAACTCACTAACATTGCATAATGACATCAGGCTAAGGCCGAGAATTACGCAGGTGACGGGAGAGGGAAGCGGAAATTTTATGAGCAAAATCATTGGTATCGATTTGGGCACCACCAATTCAGTGGTGGCCGTAATGGAAGGCGGCCAGCCGGTCGTGATTCCAAATCAAGAAGGCGGGCGGACGACGCCGTCGGTGGTGGGCTTCGCGAAGAGCGGCGAGCGGCTGGTGGGTCAAGTGGCGAAGCGCCAGTCGGTCACGAATCCGGAGAATACGGTTTATTCCATTAAACGCTTCATGGGGCGGCGCTTCGATGAAGTCAGCCAGGAAATGAAGCTGGTTCCCTATAAAGTGGTGGCCGGGGACACGAATGACGCGCGGGTGGACATCAGCGGGAAGAAGTATTCGCCGCCGGAAATTTCGGCGATGATCCTGGGCAAGCTGAAGGAAGCGGCCGAGGCCTATTTGGGCGAGAAGGTCACCAAGGCTGTGATTACAGTTCCGGCGTACTTCAATGACGCGCAGCGGCAGGCGACGAAAGACGCCGGCAAGATCGCGGGACTGGAAGTGATGCGCATCATCAACGAGCCTACGGCGGCGGCGCTGGCTTACGGGCTCGACCGCAAGAAGAACGAGACGATTGCGGTATACGATTTCGGCGGCGGCACCTTCGACATTTCGATTCTGGAAGTGGGCGATGGGGTGGTGGAGGTGAAGTCGACCAACGGCGATACGCACTTGGGCGGCGACAACATCGATCAGCGCATCATCGACTGGATGATCCAGGAATTCAAGCGCGATCAGGGAATCGATGTTTCAAAAGACCAGATGGCGCTGCAGCGTTTAAAAGAAGCGGCCGAGAAAGCCAAGATTGAGTTGTCGACGTTGCTTGAGACCGAGCTCAACCTGCCGTTTTTGACGGCGGACGCGAGTGGCCCGAAGCACTTGGCGATCAAGCTTACGCGGGCGCGCTTCGAGCAGATGGTGGCGGACATTCTGGATCGGTCCGTGGAGCCTTGCAAGAAGGCCCTGGCCGACGCGGGCTTGACGCCGGCGCAGATCGACGAGGTAGTGCTGGTGGGCGGTTCGACGCGCATCCCGAAAGTACAGGAGATGGTGCGCAACCTGTTCGGCAAGGACCCGAATCGCAGCGTGAACCCGGACGAAGTAGTCGCGGTGGGCGCGGCGGTGCAGGGCGGCGTGCTGGGCGGCGAAGTGAAAGACGTGCTGCTGCTGGACGTGACGCCGCTGTCGCTGGGTATCGAAACGCTGGGCGGGGTATTCACCAAGCTGATCGAGCGCAATACGACGATTCCAACGCGCAAGAGCGAAGTCTTTTCGACGGCGGCGGATTCGCAGACGTCGGTGGAGATCAAAGTTTATCAGGGTGAGCGCGCTCTGGCCAAGGACAACCGCATGCTGGGCGTGTTCCAACTGATTGGGATTCCTCCGGCTCCGCGGGGGATTCCGCAGGTGGAAGTGACTTTCGACATCGACGCGAACGGTATTTTGAACGTTACGGCGAAGGACAAGGCCACGAATAACGAGCAGAAGATCACCATCACTTCTTCTTCCGGACTTAGCAAGGAAGAGGTGGATAAGATGGCGAAGGATGCTGAGGCTCACGGGGCCGAGGATAGCAAGCGCAAGGACGAAATCGACGCGCGCAACCGGGCGGACTCGATGGTGTATCAGGTCGAGAAGATGCTGAAGGATCACCGCGACAAGATCAGCGACGAGGACGCAAAGAACGTGGAAGCGGCGCTCGAAGGCACGCGTAAAGCGATGTCGGGCGGGAGCGTGGAGGAGATCAGTAAAGCTACCGACACGCTGACGCAGGCTAGCCATAAGCTGGCCGAGGCGATGTATAAGTCACAGGCCGGGAGCCCGGGTGGTGGGGCTCCGGGCGGCGCTCCCGGTGGAGACGGGGCAGGATCGTCGGAAGCGGGCGCGGGGGCGGAGAAGCCCAAAGACAACGTGGTCGACGCAGAGTTTGTCGACGTTGAAGACAAAAAATAAGTAGTTTGAGGCGAGGGGGCGGGGCCGGGCCTTATGGCCCCGCCAACCCTAGAGCTGCGTATGGCGCAGAACGACTATTACCAAACACTCGGAGTGGAGCGGGGGGCCGATGCGGAGGAGATCCGCAAGGCCTACCGCAAACTCGCGCGCAAACATCATCCGGACTTGAATCCGGGGGATAAATCGGCCGAGGATCGCTTCAAAAAAGTTCAGGAAGCTTACGATATTCTGAGCGAGCCAAAGAAGAAGCAGATGTATGACCAGTACGGCTTCTATTCGGAAAACGGAATGCCGGCGGGAGGTCCGGGAGGCGCGGGCGGGCCGGGCGGCGGGCCGAATATGGGTTTCGGGGGATTCGATTTCTCGGACTTCACACGGGCGGCGGGGTCAGGAAGTCCGCGGCAACGCTATACCGAT
>JALYJH010000365.1 GCA_030775415.1 Acidobacteriota bacterium
GGCCAGGGAGCGTGAAGCTGGGCCTGGTGCCTGACGCACGGCACGCGGCCAGTGAATTTTCCGGAACCAAATACACTTCATGGGCCGAAAATCTGACGCGCTATGAACGGGCACACGAGCAAGGCCTGGATGAAGTGATCCTGCTGAATGAGCGCGGAGAGCTTTCCGAATGCACCTCGGCCAACCTGTTTGTGGTGGATGCCGCGGGGCGTGCATGGACCCCGCCGCTTTCTTCCGGCTGCCTGGCGGGCGTTACGCGCGCCGTGTTGCTCGAAGAGATGCAGGATGGGGACATCGCCATCGGCGAGAAGACATTATTTCCGGACGATCTGAAATCGGCGCGTGAGATTTTTATCACCTCCACTACGCGCGAGCTGCTACCGGCAGCAGCCATCGAAGGCTGGGAGATCCAGGGCGGGCGCGTGGTTTGCGACCGGCTGCGGGAAGCGTTTTCTGAGCGCGTGAAACATTCGGCCAGCCGGCATCCAAAACCGGTCTATAATTAACGCATCGGAAATTAATGCAACGGTCGGAGGACCAATGCAGTTGGCTTGTCCAAAATGCGGAGCGCGTGACGCTCGCGTGGCCCACCGCAGAGGGCTGGGCGAGTGGCTGGGAGCGCTTGTGGGCATTTACCCGCTACGCTGCCGCCGCTGCGAAACGCGCTGGCGCACCAGCACTTGGGAATCCGCCGGCTGGAAATATGCACGCTGTCCCAAATGCTATCGCCAGGAGCTTTCCACGTGGAGCGAAGTGCATTATAGCCCGCCCCGCTGGACTGTGATCCAACTCCGCTTGGGTGCGACACCGTACCGCTGCGTGGCCTGCCGCTGCAATTTCGCCAGTTACAAGAAGTGCAAGGAAAAGTTTAGCTGGCGCCACAAGGAACGGGACGTGGAGCCGAACTCATCCTTGCGATAGCGGCGGCACACATCTGGATGGGTCTGAGATACGGGAAGGCGAGAGAGCGCAAAAATGGTTCCAAGTGACCCGTAGAACTGCTCGCTCTCCGACCGGCATGCACGGCCTGAACACGGCATCCGCAACGGCTGTGACGTAGGCCCTTTGCTCCCCACCGCCGGTTTTATCCAGCAGCGGATCGTAGCGCTGGTGCGCGTCCGCTCTCCGTTCCGGTAGAAGTTTGCTTCTCGATGCGGCCTTTCACTCTCCTGCAGCGAAGTCCTGCCTTGCGGCAAATCCCCGCGGCCGGGTCGACGTTCCTGGCCTGCATCTTCAAAGCTGTTTTAGAATTTCAATTGACTCGTTCGGCTTCTCGCTCCCGGCCCCGTCTGGCTTTTTTTCGCCTGACTGGGCTCGATCATCGCGTGTCGCCCGTTGCCAACTTCATGTTCTAAAACCTTCCGCCTGTCGCCGGGCCTCCGCTCCCCTTCAGGACCTCTCGATCCTTCCAGCTCTTAGCGCTCTGCCCGGTTCCAGCCGGATAAACTTACCATAGCGAGTTGCCCGATTTGCCTTCGCTCCCCGTCGCGTTGTAATAGTTTTGATGTACAACCGCGCGACGGATCAACGTTCCAGCTTCGCTACTTCCCGCCTGGCTCGCTGTCCTTCGAACCTCTTGGAACCATAGCCATCATGCGCCTCGGGGCTATTTTCGTCAAGGGAAAAGATGGCCTTTCCTCAATGTATATTTAGTTTGTAATCAGCAGCTTGGCAGCTACTTCGGGTGAACATTTTGTGGATAAAACAGAAGCTGTAACACTTGTTTAACAAACGAACGCACCGGTAGAAATGCGGAGCGTCGGCTTAAGCTGCTGCGCGAATGCCAGTTAGCGGCGCGGTGCGGAGGTGGAAGCGGCTGGCGCCATCACGAGTTCCAGCAAATCGGTGGCGGCTAATTTAGCTGGGTCGAGAGAAGCCAACGCCGCGAGGCAACCCACCTGTTCACCTACAGTGGTGAGCAGCTCCATTTCGCCACCCGTGTGGGGATGAGGGTCGCGATGTTGCACGTTGATGACGCCGGCCACGCGGCCGCGCACCAGTATCGGAGCCGAAAGAAACGCTTCGTAGGTATCTTCGGGTAAGTCCGTAAACAGCTTGAAGCGGGGGTCAGCATAAGCTTCGCGGGAAATGGCAAGGAGACGCCGCTCGCGCGCTACCCAGCCGGTGAGTCCTTCACCAAGTTTCAAGCGTACGCGACCGATAGTTTCGGGCTGCGGGTTGTTCGACGCGCACAGCACCAGTTCGTTGTTGTGGAGCAGGTAGAGCAGGCACGAATCGGAGTGCATGAATTCAACTACCAGGGACACCACGCGATCCAGCGCCTGGGCGAGTCCAACATCGCGAACCATGAAGCGGCTGATTTTTTGCAGGAGTCGAAGTTGCTGCTCAGTGCTCAATAGCTGAGCTTCCAGTTCTTTTGTGCGGGACACCGGCTATATTATGGCAGAAACTTAATGTGCCTTGCGAGGACTATTTTCGGACTGCGGCAGACGCTGTAAGTCACTGCAGAGTCTGCTAGTTTTGAGGGTCGCACAATCCGCCCCACGCGCTTCACCGTATATCCTTATAGAAGGCACTGATGCCGCTGCTCAAATTACTTCCGGTGGGATTGGCGTTCGGGATCCTGCAAGCGGTCCTGCGGCTCGGCGATGACGCCAATCTGGTGCGGCGGCTAAAGGCGCGCGAGCCGAAGGCCATGAACGATCTTTACGATCGTTACGGGCGCTTGACGTATTCCCTGATTTTCCGCATCGTGCGCAACCCTTCGACGGCTGAGGATCTGGTGCAGGAAACCTTTCTCCGCATCTGGAACCGAATGCAATCTTTCGACGCCGAGCGAGGGGCGCTGGGAGCCTGGGTGCTGACGGTGGCGCGTAACCGTGCGATCGATTATTTGCGCTCAACCGACGGGCGCATGCAAGCCGGCGCCATGGGACTGGAGCTACTGGAGCGTCCGGGGCTGTTTGCCAAACTGGATTCCACTGCGCTGGCGATCGACCGGGTGCGGCGTTTGAAAGGCGCGTTCGAAAAATTGACGGCCGCGCAGCGGCAGGTGATGGAGCTGGCGTATTACGAAGGAATGTCGCAGACGGAGATGGCGGAGCGGCTGAACCAACCATTGGGCACGATCAAAACCTGGACTCGCAGCGCGCTGAAAATTCTGCGTGACGAACTGGCGGAGGCGGCTATCGCATGACCTGCCAGGAATTAGAAGATCTGTTCGAGCTGTACGCGCTGGGCGTACTGGAGCCAGCCGAGAAAAGCGAGATCGACACTCACCTGGCGCGCGGCTGCGATGTTTGCCAACACGCGCTGGCCAAGGCTCTCGCGCTGAACGCGGGCGTGCTCAGCCTGGTGCTGAAAGCCGCGCCGCCGCGGCGTTTGAAGCGGCGCTTGTTGACTTCGGTGGGAGTGCATTATCCGAGTTGGAGTTGGGTGTGGGCGGTGGGTGCGGCGTGCCTGTTGCTGATCGCCGCGTGGCTCGGTTTTGAAGAGCGCGGGCGCACTTTCGAACTGGCCGCTGCGCGCCGCGCGCTGATCGATTCGAACAGCGAGCGCGACCGCCTGACGCAAGCGCTGCAATTCTTATCCGATCCGCAAACCGTGCCGGCGAGTTTCGGCAAAGGACAGGCGACTCCGCCGCGCGGTTACGTTTTCCTCCATCCGCAGATGGGGGTGTTGTTGATCGCATCGAATCTCCCGAAAGCGGGCCCAGGCAAGTCGTATGAGATGTGGGTGATCCCGAAGGGCGGCGCACCTCGAGCGGCGGGGCTGTTTCAATCCGACGGCACGCAAGCACTGTACATCTTGAATGGACCGGTGGACGTGTCGGTGATCGGGACGGTGGCGGTGACGCTGGAGCCGGCCGCC
>JALYJH010000366.1 GCA_030775415.1 Acidobacteriota bacterium
GGACCACGCCCGCCCGCCACGCCCGAGCCCCCCAGCGTAAACATCGCGCCAATCGCGAGCGGCGCATTATTCTGCAGCATCACCGCCGACGCCGTCAGCCCCACATAAACGTTCCATCCCACCGCCACCGCCGGCGTATTCCCCGCCGCCACTGTCAACGCGCTGTTGTCGCTAGTCTGAAAGTTCGTAGGGTAACTAGCGCTCCCCTCCTGCCCTGAAGCCGACACCCAGCTCACCTGCGCGTAGTAAAGTGCCCCTCCCGAAGTCCCTGCCCCCATCCCCAGCACCGGTATCCCCGGCCGCGGAATCGGTGCCGCCACCAGCCCGATTCCAAAGCCGTAAGTGCGCTCCCGCGCCGCTCTCGCCAGATCCCGGTATTCGTCCCACTTGGCCCGATACCGGTCGTTCAACTGATTGTTGTATGCATCCCGGTACACCACCGCCAGCGTATGGAGCGCCTGCCATCGCTTCATCTGCGGACTCACCACCACATCCGCAACCCCCAGCCGCCGCCGCTGCTCCCCGCCCATCGGAAATGGAGCCGGCGTATGCCCCAGCAACATATCCAGCACATCCTCGGAAATCTCCTCCGTCGCCAGACACAACTTGACGTTCAGATCGATCCCCTCTACCCGAGCCACATCCAAGATCGCCGACTCCACCTCCCGCAGCCCTTCCGTATCGTTAGGACTCCCATCCGTCAGCAGTGCCATTCGTCCCCCTTAAAAACAATAAGGGCGAGCCACGAAAGCCCGCCCTACGTGCCGCAACCGTGCCGTCCCCGTCTAACTATTCACCTGCACCCCGAAATTGTTTCGCAATACGCCCGCTCCGTACAGCACATCCACCGTGAACTGCTGCGCCAGAGTATTCGGCTGATAGCTCATGGTCACTCTCATCCCGAAATTCCCCAGCTCCGCGTACTCCGCAATGGCCCCCGTTCCCGGCAGTGGCTGCGGCAACCTTCGCACCACCAGCCCAATCGCGTTCTTAGAGAACGCTAGGTTATGTGTAGTAACCGGGCTGCTCCCGGTCGTAGGCACAAACTGCGAGCGAAAGATGTAAAAGTCTTTCATTTTGCCCACGGCGCCGTCCACGATCACCCTCAGCCCCGCCTCGCCCACTGAGTTGTACTCGCTGAATCGCGGAATCTGCCGAAGTGCCGAATACGCGCTTGCACTCACCACTAAAAACTTCGCCGCGCTCGCCGGAACCTTGGTATTGAACAGCGCCGTTTCCGCCGAGTCCACCACTGCTTCCGTCAGCGCAGTCCCGCCCGTTCCCACCGCCGCATTGCTCGTGAACGTCGGATACAGCGACAGTAGATCGGACTCAATCCGCTCCGCCAAGGCCACCACCGCCGGCTGCATGTACAGCTTCAGCAGATCCGGCACCGCCAGGATCTTCGTCACGTCCGGCACCAGGAACGTGGCTTCCGCATGCGTGTTCAGAATAATCTGCGCGTTGCCCAGGCTGGGGTTCTGCGTCTGCACCGCGCCGCCCTCCGCGATATTATTGGCCACCAGCACCGGCGGAATCGGGACGTTAATCGTGTCCCCCGCCTGTGCCAGCGCCGGCTCGTAATCGCGATTGACCAGGTTCCCCATCACCAGGTTTCCCATCAACGCCGGCAGCGCATCTGCCGCCACCAGCTTCACAATCGCGCTCGCCACATTTGCTGAAGTAATTGTTGCCATCTGTTTCTCTCTCCTCTACCACCCGCGTAGCGTCAACGACGCCACGCGCGCGATCTCTTGCCGTACCCTGTTTAACTCTTCCGGACTCATCCCCGGACGAATCTTCTCCAACTCCACCGGCGCTTCCCCCGGCGAGTTCCGCTGCCCGCCGCCTGCGCCTGACCCGCCTGCCAGCCGGGCCGGCAGCAGCTCCGGATTCTCCCTCACGAACTGTTCCACATGCTCCCGCATCCCTCCGCCACCCTGCGCCCTCAGCGTCCCGTCCTCGCCCCGATGAATCTCGTCGCGAATCGCCTTATACGCTAAATCCAGCTTCGCCACGCCTTGCCGCTGCAACTCCGCCCGCACCGCTGCGCTCCGCTCCACCTCTTCCGCCCGCGCCATCAATTCCCCCACCCGCGCCTCCAACCCCTCCCGCTTCTTCCGCTCCTCTTCCAGCTCAGCCTTCTGCGGCATAAACTCCGACACCACCGCCATCACGATCTCCCGAATATCATCCATGCGCTTCAATCTCCGCGACGATTTTGTCTTTCACATCCTGCCGGGCATCCGCCAAATACTTCAGCGCCAACTTCTTCTGCACCTCTTTCTTCAAGGTGCTGGACTCCGTCCCCAGCGCCAGCAGCTTCTGTGCGTCCTCAACCTCCACGGCAAAATCGGTAATGTCGAACTCGTCCAGTCCACCCACCCCGATTGCCAATCCGTCCTCTCGAGCCCCATCGATTGCCTTCAGTACCCGCCGTATCTGGTCTTTGACAGCGTCCCCATACGCCCGCAAAACCTCTTGCGTGATCGACGAGTCCAGCTGCTTGCTCACGCCCGACTGCCGCCCGCCTTGCCCCAGCGGCCCCCCGGCCAGCGGCATATAACAGACCCGGTAAATCTCCTCCTGCAAACTTGTTAAATTGTTGGCCGCAATTTGATACACCTTGCCTTCCGGCTCCGTCCACCCAAACCGGTCCTCCGGCCCCAGTTGAATGTAGTAACTCTCCCCCACCATCTGGCTCCACTCCCGCTCCGAGTAAACTACCGGCATGGCGAACAACCCCATGGTCAGCGCCCACGACAACGCATTTGACTTATTAAAGTGCTCCAGTTGCAGCGACCCCGCCCGATTCACCATCCACAGCCCCTCCGGAATCCGCAGCCCAAACAACGGCACCCGTCCGAGCTTCGCCAGCCCATGCGTGCCTTCGTCGATTAACTCGACCGCACCTGTCCCCCCTCCACTCAACACCTGCCGGTACAACCGGAAATTCTGCTTGTCGTAGTAAGCCCAGCGCTTTTCGGTAACCCACTCGGCATCCTCCACCCGATCCTGCCGAGTCACCTCCGTCCGCAGCACTACCCACTCAAAATTCCCGCAATCGTCCAGACTCCAATGAATAAGGTCCTCAGCCGCGTAATCCACCAAATAAGCCCGCGAAGCCCCCGACGCATCTTCCTGCGCCAGGTTCTCTGGAGCCTCGCCGATGCGCGGAAAATCCACCAGCACATAACTGGCGCCCGCCACCATCGCCCCCACCAGTTGCTTCCGCCAAAAATCCGCCAGCGCCGTCCCCTTGCGGTCCACGTCCTCCACGAACTCCCCGAAAAACGCCTGCCCGCGCTCGTTGGTCCCCTCAAATGTCAACAGCGGTTCCCGCCGGAACAACGTAGCCGCGTACCAGTCCACGATGGACCCCACGTAGTTCTCGTAAAACACCCGCATCAGCCGCTCCCGGTAAACATCCCCTGGCTCTTTCTGTCGCGGAATCAAATGGCGCTGCGCATTCAATTTGAACTGCTCGCCCCCCACATAAAGGTCGCGATAACATCGCCAGACTTCCTTGCGTGCTCTGTACTGCGGATGCTCCCGATCGATATCCAACACATAAACCTCTTTCCTCACTCGCTAAAACAGCGGCCGCCCCTGCTCGCCCGCCTTCATCCCACCCCGGCACTCCTGCCAGGCCAAATACCCCAGCGCATCCGATAAGTGCGTCCTCTTCGGATCCCGGTCTTTATCGATCACCAGGCTGTTCTCCTTGTAAGTGACCTGCTCGAAGTCCTTGATCAGTTCCTTGCAGCGCGGATGAATCGCCAGCCGCCGCTCCCCGCCAGCCGACTCCAGCTT
>JALYJH010000367.1 GCA_030775415.1 Acidobacteriota bacterium
ATGAGGCTCCGTCCCTCTTTATTTACACACTAGTACTCTAAACTCCGCAGGGCTAGGTGACGATACCTAGAATATTTCCTTAAGCCACGATGCAGGACTCTACACGCATATCGGTAGCCCCTAAATTCGGGGTCAATGGGCCGCGTCCGGGCAAGGGCGGGGCGGACCCGAAGAAATTTCACTTCGCGGTCACGTGGAGGAGCGTGACGGCGCATCTCAGTCTTATCGAAGCTGCCGATTTCAAGCCAGCAAGTCGAGCTGCTGCGGCTTCGGCGATGGCGGTTGCTCCCCAAGTGCATCAGCCGCCGGTGCAACATGAAGCAAAAGCACGATGGGAAATGGTGGTTCCGAAGATGGACCGCGTGAACCGCACCCCGCAGCCTGTGCTCACTGGCGCGGACGATTATCCAGCGCCAGCGATACCAGCGATGTTGGCTTTGCCGGTGGCACGGCCCGCCCCGTTTCTAAGCAGGGCTTTGGCGGTGATGGGGATGCGCGGGGGCGCAAGCCAATTGCAAGTTCTGCAACTGAATGCCGCAAGCCCGGCGAATCCGCCTGAGAAAGCGGTGAATCAGCGAAGGGAATTGTTGTTGTCAAAGATTACGAAATCGCTGCGCAGCCGCGCGCAGGAGGCGGCGTCGTTATGAAAAGCGATACTGCCATGGATCAGCGGCGAGCGGCCATGGAGTTTGCTCAAGGCCGTTTTGCGGACGCTTCGATGAATTACTTTGCGCTGGCCATGGCGGATCCCGGAAACGCCGATCTGCAGCAAAATCTGGCGCTGTGCTTGGCCTGCTGCGAACGCTGGGATTTGGCGGCGGAAGCATTCGAGCGCGTGCTGTGCCTGGATGCCGAGCGAGTGGACGCGCGTCTGGGATTGGGCTCCTGTCTGCTGCATCTGAATCGCGCCGAGGAGGCTCTGGCGAATTTCAACCGCTGCGGCGCGGGCGCGGCGGTGTTCGGCAAGGCCGTCGCTTTGCAAGCTTTGGAGCGCTTTGAGGAGGCGGGAAGGATGTACGAAAGCTTAATTGATGCGGAGCCGCATTCCACGGAAGCCTTGAGCAACCTGATTGCGATGAGCGTGGGACGGCGAGATTTTGAACGAACCGCGGATTATGCGGCACGGCTGCTGGAAATTTGTCCGCAATCGATAGTGGCCCTGCAAGGGCTGGCGACGGCGGCCTTTGGCAATTCGGAACACCCGGCGGCGGCGGCTTACTGCGACAAAATTCTAGAATTGGCGCCCGGCAACGTGGACGCCTGGAACAACTTTAGGGTGGCGATGGAACAGTGCTCTTTCGGCACTGGGGATTTAGGGGGACAACAATGACTCGTTTACGCGTTCGCGTGGAATTGAACCGGCGTAAATCCGGCGTACCCATGGAAGAACTAGTCAGCGTCGTCGAAGAGACGCGAAAGTTTTTTCATTTGCTGGCGGAGGACGTGGAGATTCCGGTGGACCGCGGCGAATGGCTGGCGTCCCACTTCGATCCGGAGTCGCTGAACTTCACGGCCGAATTCAATGGGCCGGCGTCGGCCGAGCAGATCGGCGCGTTCGGCTCGGCTTTCGGGGGCGCGACTTCGCTACGGCGCGAGACGATTGCCCAGTTCACGCGCATCGCGGACTTTATCGGCGAGGATGAGCTGGTGGGCTTTGGGCTTTATCAATCCGATGAAGAGAGCGAGCCCTCCGATTGGCGCTGCCTGTCGCGCCGGGACGCGCAACGGTTTGCGGGCGAGATTCAACTGCTGGCCAAGGCGGCGGGAGTGTCCGAGGTGGATTCACCTCTGCCGGCGGTAATGAACGGAAGTGTAGGAGGGCGGCGTCTCTTTAAAGACCGCAGGGAGCGGGAGGCGTTGGCGGCGGACCCGGCGAAGTGGATTCGCGAGGTGGAGTCGAGTCTGGCGAACAGGATCGGACTTTTAGAGAGCAAGCTTGAGGCGCAGGCGCAGCAGGTGGAAGGGCTGGGCAACAGTCAGGATGTAGCAGAGGAAAGATTCTTGAAGCTTCTGGGCGCGATGGAGTCCGCGTGGAGTCACGCTCCGCGGCAGTTGACGGCTCCCGCAGCGGAAGTTGCGGCGCAATCTCTGGCGTCCAGCGACAGCGGCTGGAAGCGAGGTTTGGGATTCGCGGTGGCGGCGCTGGTGCTGGCGACTGCCGGAGCCGCGCAGTTTGGTCCGTGGTCGCGATCGCCAGAATTGCCGGTGGTCCGCCCAATCGCGGCGCCGGCCCTGGTTGAAGTGGCGGCGGTGCAGCCTGTGATGACTCCCGCGAAGCCCAGCGTCGTAGAAGCGGCTGCGCCGAAGATCAAGCCAGTGCCGGCGGAATCCGCCGCGACGCTGCACCAGATCTCGCTGGAGATTCCGGGCGACCTCAGATCCGCGATCAAGGAACAAGCCTTGGTCAATGTATCGGTGGCGATCGATCCGAAAGGTAAAGTGACCACAGCGGAAGTGGAATCGACCAAGGGCGAGGAAGCGGATTTGCTGACGGATGAGGCGCTGCGGGTGGCGCGCCGGTTTCATTTCCGGCCCAGCCGGCTAGGTAGCAGAAACACTGCGAGCCAGATGATCTTGACCTTCGTATTCGATCCGGAACCGGTACTTGGAAACTGAACGGTCCGGCGGGTGAACTGGGCGAAAAGTTAAAGGGAGTGGAGCAAACTGCCGAAGGAGTCGGTGATGGAGCAGAGAATTCACGACCGTTTACCGGTGGTTTGGCAGGTACGAGTCACGGACCTTGCAACCCCTGAATGCTCTGCCTCAGGCGATGCGATCGATCTGTCGGAGTCCGGCATCGGCATTTATCTTCCGCTGCAGTTCATGCCGGGAACGGCGGTAAAAATGGACATCAAGGACACCGTGCTTTACGGTTTCGTGGCTTACTCTTGCGCGGAGCGGTCGTTTTTTCGCACGGGCATTGAGGTGGTAGAGGTGTTGCTTGGTACCTCAGGCCAATCGCAACTACTCAAAGCCGCGCTGGAGGAAGCGATGCCCAAACTGCAGATGGAATATTCGAGTCCCCGCTAACTGAGCCGAACCGGTCTGCGCGCTGCCGTATGTTAGATTAGCGGTTGCCGGACACGGCTATGATCGACACAGCAATCCGCGGGATCGTTTTCGACCTGGATGGCGTGCTCATTCAATCGGCATCCAGCCACTCGGCTGCCTTCAAACAGGTGTTCGCGCGGCTCGATATTCAGGATTTCGAATATGCGCAGTATGCGGGCTGGCGCACGGCTGATGTGATCGTGGATGTGCTCAAACAGCGCGGCCGGAGCGAGAGCGCGGACGTCGTCGCTGACATGGCCCGCCAAAAAAGCCGCCTCGCGCGGGATTTGTTGGAAGCGAGCCGGCCGCTGGCAAAAAATTGTGAGGTAACACTTGCGGAACTAGCTGGCGAATTCCCGCTTGCTTTATCGAGTTCGGGCTCGCGGCCGAGCGTCGACGCTTTTCTGAAGCTCACAGGTTCACGATCTCTGTTCCGTTCGGTGTTGAGCGGCGAGGACGTGAGCCAGGCCAAGCCGGATCCTGAAATTTATGTGCGCTCGGCCCAGGAACTTGGCCTGGATGCGAGGGAATGTCTGGTGATTGAGGACTCCTTAGCGGGGGTGAAAGCCGCGAGGGCGGCGGGATGTCCGGTGATTGCGGTGCCGGGAACGTGCTCGGCGGAGGCGCTAGTGGCGGCGGGCGCCGAGCAAGTGGTGGCGGATCTCCTGGAACTGGTGGGCCGGCCTCAGCCTGTCGATCCCGCGTGCTGGACGGCGGTGATTCCGGCGGCCGGCCGGGGCACACGCC
>JALYJH010000368.1 GCA_030775415.1 Acidobacteriota bacterium
ATTCTCTGGTGATCGTTAAAAGTTGCCGCGGGAGGAAATGGGAGAGAGCAGAAAACTGGTTCATTCAGTCACTTTTCAAAGACCAGCAAGCCGTCCATGACCTTCACCACTCCGGTGGGTTGCCCTCAAAAGCAGCCCACCGCGAGACGATCCAAACGGAAAAGCCCGCCCAGCCGAAGTGTCTCTATTCCCCCAAACCTCCGTGTATCCTAGAGGTTGCTCCTTTCCTCGTCAACTTATTTCGTATTTCTAGTGGCGATTTTTCTGCTCTACTGGCCGCTGGCCCGCGTCCGCGCGGTCGCGCTTGCTCTAATCCTCCTGGCCAATTATTTCTTCTACGCGAAATGGGATCTGCATTACCTCGCGCTCATTCCCGCGGCCTCCACCTGCGATTTCCTGCTCGGCCTCGGCCTGCAATCCCGGAAGTCTCCCTGGGTTTCTCCGTGGATCCGCCGTCTCCTTGTCACCGCCAGCATTGTCATGAACATCGGCCTGCTCGCCGTTCTCCGCTACATGCCCGCGCAGACGCTGGTCCTGCCCTTGACGCTTTCTTTCTACGTCTTCCAAGCGCTCACCTACACGATCGATATTTACCGTGGCGATGCCAAAGGCACTAAAAGTTATCTGGCCCATCTGGCCGCCGTCTCCTTCTTCCCCACCACCCTCGCCGGACCCATCACCCGCGTCTCTTCGCTCCTCGATCAATTTGAAAAGCGCAAGCCGCTCGATCCCGCCGACGGCAGCCGGGCTTTGTTCCTGATCGGCATGGGCCTGATGAAAAAGCTGCTGATCGCGGATTACCTTTCCAGCAACCTGGTCAATCGCGTCTTCGATTTCCCCACGCTTTATACCGGCGCCGAAACCCTGATCGCCGTCTACGCCTACGCCCTGCAAATCTATTACGACTTCTCCGGCTATACCGACATCGCCATCGGCTCCGCGCTGCTGCTCGGCATCAAGCTGCCGCCCAATTTCAACCGCCCCTACGCCGCCGAAAACATAGCCGATTTTTGGCGCCGCTGGCACATCTCGCTCTCCAACTGGCTGCGCGATTACTTATATTTCTCGCTTCCCGGCAAGCGTTCGAAAATTTTCGTCTACGTGAATCTGGTGATCACCATGGTGATCGGCGGCCTGTGGCACGGCGCCAACTGGAATTTCGTCATATGGGGCGCGCTGCACGGCTGCGGACTCGCCTTCGTGCGCCTCTGGCAGACCCGATCCAAACCCGCAGCGTCCGCCAGCCCGCTGTGGCGCTACGCCAGCATTTTCCTCACGTTCCACTACGTCACTTTCGCCTGGATCTTTTTCCGCGCGCCCAACTTCGAGACCGCCATCTCCATCCTCGGCCGCATCGCCTCCTTCACCGCTTCCTTCGCCAATATTTCCGCGCCTGTCGCGATGGTTCTGCTGATCGGCATCCTGGCCCATTACATTCCCAAGAAATGGTATGACTGGAGCCAGGCCCTTTACATCCAATCCCCGTTCTACGCCCAGGCGGGCGTTCTGGCGCTGTTAGTGCTGGGTTTGCAAAACGTGGTCCAAAGCGGTGCCGCGCCGTTTATCTATACGAAATTCTGATGCGTCTAGAGATCCCAGTCAAGACCACGCTCACCGTCGCCACCTTCGTGGCGCTGATGATGGTCCCGCAGGCTTTCCCGCCGCTGCGGAATTATATGTCGATCGAGCCCAAAAGCGCCGCCACGGTTTTCAGCTTGCCCGTGAAGTCCGCGGCGTCCGGACTGCGAGTCGACCCGCTCGCCTCCCCCGGCAACCTGAGCCAGGCGTGGAACCAGCAACTGGTGGCGAAGGCTCCCAAAAATCTGGTCGATCCCAATCACGTGCTGGATCACTTCTACGCCGCGCTGCTCAAAGGCGAAACCGTCCACATCATTCACTACGGCGATTCCCCCACCACAGCCGACCTCATCACCGCCGACGCCCGCGCGCTTTTCCAACATGAATTCGGCGACGGCGGCGTCGGCTTCGTCTTGCTCGCCCGCCCCTGGGCCTGGTACAACCGCCGCGGCGTCGAAATGTCCGCATCGAATTGGAAGATCGACATCGGCGGCAACTCTCCTGTGAAAGACGGCTTGCAAGGTTTAGGCGCCGTCAGTTTTCGTGGAGCACCCGGAGCCGTCGCCCGCTGGAAAGTCAAAGACGCCGCCCATCGCAGCGTTGAAATCGCGTACTTAGTCGAGCCCCAGGGAGGCTCCTTCGCGGTGGAAGCCGACGGCCAGCCTATCGGCACCGGCTCCTCAACATTGACGGCGGGCGCGGACGCGTTCGTTCCCGGCTTCGCGGCCTTCGACATCCCTCGCGGCGCCGCTGAAATCACGCTCAAAGTCACCGCCGGCTCCGTCCGTTTCTATGGAGCCGATTTCCGCAAAGGCAGCGGCGTGGTTTACAGCAGCCTCGGCGTCAATGGCGCGAATGTTACGCTGCTTTCGAACGTCTTCAACGAAGCCCATTGGACGGCCGAGCTGCATCACTACAAACCCGACCTGATCATCGTGAACTACGGCACCAATGAAAGCGGCTTCCCGGACTTCGTCGACACGACGTGGGGCCGGGAAATGCGCAAAGCTGTCGCGCGCCTCCAGCGAGCCATGCCGGAAGCGTCCATATTGTTAATGAGCCCGATGGATCGCGGCACCAAAACTGCCAGCGGCGAGATCGATACCATTCCCACCATGCCGCGTTTGATCGCCACTGAATCTAAAATCGCCGCCGACACTCGCGTGGCTTTCTTCAATACCTACGAAGCCATGGGCGGCGCCGGCACCATGGGCCGCTGGTACACGTCCGAGCCGCGCCTGGTGGGCTCGGATTATATTCATCCCATGCCCGCCGGTGCGAGAATTGTAGGGGAGCTTCTTTTCACGGCGCTGCGTCAAGGTTTCAACGAGTACAAATTGCAAGAGCTGAAACAGAAGATCGTCGAGCAGGCGGAGAGAACCGGCCGCGAACCAAGCCAACGCCCCTGATGCGGATCCTGCCAGCAATCGCGCTGAGCGTTGCCGCGGCGCTAGCGGCCGCCGCTCAAACCGCCACTCCGCCCCGGACATTCATCAAGACCGTTGCCTCCAAAAAAGTGCCCAAGCGCCGTGCTGCTCCGCGCTCCACAGCCAGCGCCGCCACGCGCGCCGAAGCCCACGAAGGCGTCGTCGAAAAAGTTTCCAAAGGCGCCCAGCTTCCGGTCGAAAACGCCGCCGCGCTGGTTCCCTTCTTCGAACAGCTCTACCGCCAGCAACACGGCGAGCTTACCGGCCCTTTGCGCGCCCTGCATTACGGCGATTCGCACGTCGCCGCCGATGAATGGACCGGCGATATTCGCGAACACCTGCAGATGACCTTCGGTGACGGCGGCAGCGGCTATTCGATCGCCGGACGCCCCTGGAATAGCTACCGCCGCCTGGATGTGAAAAGCGGCTCCACCCGCGGCTGGCACAGCGATGGCCTGGTGGGCCGCAGCGGGGATGGCATTTACGGCCTGGGCGGCGTCAGTATGTCCACCAGCGCGCCGGGCCAATCCATCTTCCTCCTCGCCGAAGGCCAAAGCTTCGAACTTTACTACCTGCAGCAGCCCGCCGGAGGCGCGATTCAAATTTACGATAACGGCACGCCCGTCGACCGCCTCTCGACCGCCGGCGAAACCGCTCCCCGCTATTTTCACTACGACGCCGCACCCGGCCAGCATCGCCTGGAAGTGGAAACTCTGGAGCACGCCCCCGTGCGCCTGTTCGGCTGGGTCGCCGAAAAGCCTAGC
>JALYJH010000369.1 GCA_030775415.1 Acidobacteriota bacterium
GTACGCGCAGAAGGGGATGTTCAATATATTCCTGGTGGTGTTCTTCTCGACGCTGTCGTTCGCGTTTTTCGAACCGTACTTCTTTATTGGGTACCTGATTTCAATCGCGCTGTTCGGGTTGTATCAAGCGATCTTCATGGCGAACGCGGGCGGGGCGTGGGATAACGCGAAGAAGATTGTGGAAGTGGAACTGAAGGCCAAGGGCACTCCGCTGCACGATGCTACTGTGGTGGGCGATACGGTGGGCGATCCGTTCAAGGACACTTCGTCGGTGGCGCTGAATCCAATCATCAAATTCACGACGCTGTTCGGTCTGCTGGCGGTGGAACTGGCGGTCTCGCTGTCGGAGAAGCAGGGCAACGCGGTTAGCACGGGATTGGGCGTGCTGTTCCTGTTGGTCTCTCTGTTCTTCGTGCACCGGTCCTTCTACGGAATGCGGATTGTGGTGACGGGGATAAAGAGTTAAGCGCTTCCGTCAGGAGTTAGTATATTGGGGGCATGCGCAAGCTTGCTCCCTTTTTCTTTTGTATGGCTGTTCTTGCTGCGATTCCGGACTTGGCGGAACTGAACCGCATGATTGCGCGGTTTGCTCCGGCGGAGCTGAAGGTGGATACTTCGGGGCTGGCGGCGGGGGACAAGCAGGCGCTGGAAAAGTTGTTAGAGGCGGCGCGGGTCCTGGACGGAATTTTTCTTACGCAGAGGTGGAGCGGGAATGCAGCGCTGCGGGAACGGCTTCTGCAAGATACGTCGGCGCTGGGGAAAGCGCGGCTGCATTATTTCGATTTGAACAAGGGGCCGTGGTCGGATTTGGATGGGCAGGTGGCGTTTTTGCCCGGGGTGCCTCCCAAGAAATTGCCGGGCGCAAATTTTTATCCGGAGGACATGTCCAAGGATGAATTCGAAACTTGGGCGGCGAAGCTTCCGAAGGATCAGCAGGAGGCGGCGCGGGGATTCTTCACTGTCATTCGGCGGGGCGGGGATAAAAAGCTCGTCGCGATTCCTTACAGCAAAGCTTACGGGGCGGATCTGGAACGGGCGGCGAAGTTGCTTGAGGAAGGCGCGGCGGCTACTCCGAACGCAACGCTCAAACAATTTTTGACGCTGCGTGCGCAGGCGTTTCGGACGGACGATTACTACGCTAGCGACGTTGCGTGGATGAAACTCGACGCGCCCATCGACGTCACCATCGGGCCTTACGAAACCTATAACGATGACTTGTTTGGGTACAAGGCGGCGTTTGAGGCTTATGTCACGCTGCGCGATGACAAGGAGACGGCTAAGCTGGGGAGCTTCGCGGGGCGGATGCAGGAGATCGAGAACAATCTGCCGCTGGATGCGAAGTATAAGAATCCGAAGATTGGGGCGCTGGCGCCGATTCGGGTAGTGAACGAGGTGCTCGCCACGGGCGATGGGGCGCATGGGGTGCGCACGGCAGCTTTCAATCTGCCTAACGATGAGCGGATAGTGAAGGCGATGGGTTCGAAGAGGGTGATGCTCAAGAATATTCAGGAGGCCAAGTTTTCGAAGATCTTGCAGCCGATTGCGGCACGGGTGCTGGCAAGCGAGGATCAGAAGGACTTGAGCTTCGAGTGGTTCTTCACGCATATTCTGGCGCATGAAATGACGCATGGGATTGGTCCGCAGAACGGAGTGCGGCAGGCGTTGAAGGAACAGCATGCGGCGATTGAAGAAGCTAAGGCCGATGTGACGGGATTGTTCATGCTGCAATATTTGTTCGATCACAAGATGCTGCGGGCGGCGGAGCGTCCGCTTTACACTACGTTTCTGGCATCCTCGTTCCGCACGCTGCGCTTTGGAGTGCATGAGGCGCATGGTAAGGGGATGGCGATGCAGGTGAATTACCTGATGGATAAGGGGGCGTTCGTCGCGAAACCGGATGGGATGTTTGCGGTGGACTTCACGAAGATCCAGGGCGCGGTGCGGGATCTGGTGCATGAGTTGCTGGACGTGGAAGCGACGGGTGATTACGCGCGCGCGAAGAAGATGCTGGATGAATTGGGCGTGATCCGGCCGCCCATGGCGCGGGCGCTGGATCGGTTGAAAGACTTGCCGACGGATATTGAGCCTATTCGGCCTTCGCTTTGAGTTGTGCGTCGAACCAAGCCAGATAGGGCTCGGAGCCGTCGACTATGGGAAGTGCGATCAGTTCGGGGACTTCATAGGTGTGGAGTTTCTGGATTTCGGTGCGCAGGGCGGCGAAGAGATCGCGGCGGGTTTTGATGATCAGCATCCACTCGGATGCCTCTTCGATTTTTTCCGTCCAGCGGTAGACGCTGCGGGCTTCGGGCAGGACGTTTACGCAAGCGGCTACGCGCTGCTCGACCAAGTGGCGAGCTAGTGTGGCGGCCTGTTCTTGGGAATCGCAGGCGGTCAGGACTACGATCTTATCCGTCATTTTTTGGCGGTGCGGCCTTTGGGGAGCGTCGCTAGTTTTTTCTTGACGGCGTCGATTTCCTTCGCGTCGGAAGATAGCATTACGAATTTCTGGTAGGACTCGCGGGCTCCGCTGAAGTCACGTAGTTTTTCGTCGGCTTCGCCCAGGCGGAGCATGGCTTCGGCGGAGGTTGGGTCCCATTTGCTGGCTTCCAAGTAGCGGCGGGAGGCGGCGCGGTAGTTGCCTTTTTTGAAGTAGAAGTTGCCGGCGATGATGTTGCGGCTGGCTTCGAGCGGATTGAAGGAATACTCTTTAGGCTTGAGGTCGGGATCTTCTTCGGGAGGTTCTTGTTCCTGGACTGCTGGCGGTTCGGGCGGCTTCGGTTTGTCTTGGGCAGCAAGCGGAAGGGCTAAAAACAGAGTTAGTAAAACCGCGCGTGTCACAATTTAAGTGTAGAACCATTTCTAGTTTGGACCAATGTCAGACCTTCGTACGAGAGCCGCTGAACTTCCGCTGTTGCCGGGCGTCTACCTATATAAAGACGCTTACGACACGGTTATTTACGTCGGCAAGGCGAAGAACTTGCGGGCGCGGGTGCGGAGTTATTTTTCCGATGAGCGGCTGGCGGACGCAAAGACCGGGACGCTGATCAGCGAGGCGAGGGGCATTGATTTCATCCAAGTCGATAACGAAAAAGAAGCATTGGCGCTGGAGAACAATCTCATCAAGCAGTGGAAGCCTCGCTACAACATTCTGCTGCGGGATGATAAAACCTACCCGTACATTAAGCTAACGGCGGAGAAGTATCCGCGGGTGTATGTGACGCGGCGGCTGCGCAAGGACGGTTCGAGTTATTTCGGCCCGTACTTTCCGGGGAATCTAGCGCACCGGCTGGTCCACTTTATACATCGCCACTTCAAGGTGCCGTCCTGCAAGGTGGATTTCACGCGGACTCACTCGCACCCGTGTTTGGAGTTTCACATTCACCGCTGTCTGGGTCCTTGCGTGCTGGGGTTGACCACGGAGGCGGCTTACGGGGACGCAGTGCGGCAGGTGCGGTTATTCCTCGACGGGCGGCATCGGGATCTGGCGGATGAATTGCGGCAGCGGATGGAGGCGGCGAGCGGCTTGATGCTTTACGAGGAGGCGGCGGCTCTGCATGACCTGATCAAGACAGTGGAAGAGCACGGCGAGAAGCAGAAGATGGCAAGCGTTGAAGGGACGGACACCGATATCTTCGCTTACTACGCGGAGCCGCCGCTGGTGGCGGTGAATTTGTTTCACTTGCGGGGCGGGCATATCGTCGACCGGCGGGAATTTTTTTGGGAGGATCAGAGGGAATTTGATCCGCCGGAGTTTTTTTCATCGTTG
>JALYJH010000370.1 GCA_030775415.1 Acidobacteriota bacterium
CCAACACGATGCCTGAGATCTTGGCCAGCTTCTCCCGCGCCCCCGGCTTCAGCGAATACTGCCCCGTGTCAAACAACACATCCGACATGTTCACGATCAAGCCGCGCGCCGTTTCCCGCGTCTGCAGGATCTGATTGAACTGCACCAGCAGTTGGCGCCGCAATTCCGCCTGCTCTTTTTGCGCCTGTTCGGTCTGCGCCGCCAGCCTTTGCTGCTGCTCCAAAGCCTCCTGCCGTGCCCGGTCGGCCTCCGCTTTGGCTAATTCCGCCTGTTGCCGGTCGTTGCTGGCTTGTTGTGTGGCTGCCAGAGCTTCCGCCCGCGCCCGTTCCGCCGCCGCGCGATCTGCCTCGGCGGCCGCTTGTGCTCGTGCCCGCTCTTGCTCGGCTGCGACGCGCTCCGCTTCCGCCTGCGCCCGTTGTGCATCGGCCTGTGCCCGCTGCGCGTCCGCCTGAGCCCGTTGGCGAGCTTCTTCCTCAGCTTTCGCCTTCGATGCCGTCTCCCTGGCGAGCGACGCCGCGCGTTCCTTGGCCAACACGTCATCGCGCTCCGCTCGAATTGTAATCACGCGCGCGTCTTCCGCCCGCAGCACAGCTTCCCGAGCCATGGTGATCACCGGCTTCTGGCCTGGCTTCTGCGCCTGATTGCGCTGCGCCCAGAGCAGTGCATCGAGCGCCTTCTGGAAACTGTCGTGCGCATAATTGTCCGCCCCCGCAATGCGGGCCAGCATCACCGCATTCTCCGCTTCGTAAAGCTCGAAAGGATCTTTCTTGTCCACCTTTATTGGCACGAACCCGCCCGCTTTGCCCTCGCGCGTGTAAATGCCGCGCGGCAGCAGTTCGAATTTCGCGTTGACGGTTTCAATCACTCCGCGAGTGTCGTTCCGCACCACATTTTCCATCACCACCACATCGCTCGGTTGTGTCACCGCGTAGTAGGGCTCGGCCGTCACGATCATGCCGAACGTCTGAATTTCGCTGGTCGTCCGAATGGCGCTGCGCGACCCCTGACCGTAATGGTCCAAGGTAAGCTCGCCCATGTTGACCGGGCGCCCGTCGGGCGAAATGGCCCACAAAACGTAAGTCAAATACTCGGGACCGAAACTGCTGGGCGGCGCAAAATTTTTGAAGTCCGCGGAGACGCGGATCACGCCCCGCTCGCTCTCCACTGTCGCCGTTCCGCTACCGCCAGGCATCAGTGGACTTCCTTCGAAGTTGATCTTGGTGGCACCCCCCAGATGCAAATAATTAACCGCCGGTGTGGTGTGCGAAACCACTTGAATGCGAAAAATCGGCGTGGGCATCCCGGGCTCAGGCTGCAGTGCAGGCGAAGCGCTCTGCACTGGATTGGGTTCTTGCGCGAGAACTAAGCACCCTAAAGCCAAAACAGGAAGTGCGAGTTTTGTAAAACGTGGCATGCCGCGATTGCTGCATGTTGTTCACCACTCCCGCGTTCCGTCAGCCGATTCAGCTAGATACGCCTGCGCGCTTTTCAGCTAAACGGAAAAACCTACTTGCCAGCCTTAGAAACTTTTGCAGCGTTCGGCACTTTCCACTGCCGTTACCGCACCTCCGCGCACTCCATCTAATCCGTTTTCTACCAGTTTCCGTTTCCTCCGGCAGCCCGTAGCAATCCGTTCCGTGGACAATGCAATCAGCAGTAAGGCTTGGCCAAGCCGTTCGTCGTAGTTTGGTGGAATCCGCGTTCGTTCTTAAAAAACGGACTTACCGCCCCGGAAACATTGTCGGGAGGGGCGGGACAGGAGCGAGAATCGATTCTTTAGTGACGCAAGTTGCTGTGGAGGGAAATAGGAGTAACACAAACGTGCCGGGTGATTCGGTAACTTCCTGAGAGTTCGGCCGCCGCCTTTTTCTTCCCCACCCCGGTGGGCTGTGTAGTTCAGCAGCCCACCGCGAGACGAACGATAAATATAATCAGCACAGCCGAAGTGTCTTCAATTTAAATCCCAGCGCCTACGCCAGCCACTCCGTAGTCACGCCCACCAGCATTGGACCCAGCAATGACGCCGCCTCGCGCTCCACGCCTTGCAGCACCTGCTCAGCGAAAGCCGGATCCGGCGACACCGTGACACACGCGACCAACCCGCGCTGCCATAAGTCCTGATAATCGATCTCCGCCACCGCGACGTTGAACTTCGCGCGCAGGCGATCCTTCAGGCTCTTGACGTAATGCCGTTTGTCTTTTAAGGAATGGGCGTCATCCAGGCGCAGCTCAAAAGTGATGACGCCGACGGCGGGCACAGGTTAGGTTTAGGCCATGGCTTCGGCAGCCACGCGCTCAGTCACGAAAGCCTCGATCACATCGCCCGGCTTGATGTCGTTGTAATTCACCAGTGAAATGCCGCACTCGAAGCCGTTCTTCACTTCACTCGCGTCATTCTTGAAGCGCTTGAGCGAATCGATCTTGCCGGTGTGAATCAGCACGTTATCGCGCAGCAGGCGTACTTCGTTGTTGCGCCCGATCACGCCGTCGTCGACATAACACCCGGCCACGCTGCCGACCTTCGAAATCCGGAACACATCGCGCACCTGCGCGCGACCCTTGTAGACTTCCTTGAACACCGGCTCCAGCATCCCGGTCATGGCCTTCTTGATTTCGTCAGCCAGCTCGTAAATGATCGAGTGCAGGCGGATGTCCACCTTTTCCTGCTCGGCCGTGGTTTGCGCCGCGCGGTCCGGGCGGACATTGAAGCCCACAATAATCGCGTTCGACGCCGACGCCAGCAGCACATCAGTTTCGGTGATCGCGCCGACGCCCGAGTGCAGCACGCGGATCTTGACCTTGTCATTCGACAGCTTCTGCAGCGTATCCGTAAGAACCTCGGCCGTGCCGCCCACGTCGGTCTTGAGGATAATGTTCAGCTCCTTGGTTTCGCCTTCCTTCAATTGGTCGTGGAGCTGATCGAGCGTAATACGATTGGTCTTCGACATCGCTACTTCGCGCGCTTTGGCCTCGCGGTAGATCACGATCTGCTTCGCCTTGGCGGTATCGGTTACCACTTGCAGCGTGTCGCCCACGTCGGGCAGCGATTCAAGACCCAGCACTTCGGCCGGCATCGAAGGCCCGGCTTCACGAATGGGCTCGCCTTGATCGCCGAACATCGCGCGAACTTTGCCGAACACCGATCCGCATATGAAATAGTCGCCGACCTTCAGCGTTCCATTGCGCACCAGCACCGTCGCCACCGGGCCCCGTCCGCGATCGAGTTTCGCTTCGAGCACCGTGCCCATGGCGGGCCGCGCCGGATTCGCCTTCAGATCCTGCAACTCCGCTACCAGCAGAATCATTTCCAGCAGCAGATCCAGATTGGTTTTGGCCCGCGCCGACACGGGAACCATCACGGTGTCGCCGCCCCAGTCTTCCGCGAGCAAGCCGCGGTCGGCCAGTTGCTGCTTGATGCGGTCGGGCTGAGCGTCCGGCTTGTCGATCTTATTGATGGCCACGATAATCGGCACACCGGCTGCTTTCGCGTGATCGATCGCTTCCAGCGTCTGCGGCATCACGCCGTCGTCGGCCGCCACCACCAGCACCACGATGTCGGTGACCTTGGCGCCGCGGGCGCGCATACGGGTGAACGCTTCATGGCCCGGCGTATCGATGAAGACAATATTCTTGCCGTTCTTTTCGACGTGATACGCGCCGATGTGCTGCGTGATCCCGCCCGCTTCGCCGCCCGCTACGTTGGCGAGCCGGATCGAATCGAGCAGCGAAGTTTTACCATGATCCACGTGGCCCATGAT
>JALYJH010000371.1 GCA_030775415.1 Acidobacteriota bacterium
GAATTGCTGCAATTAGGATTTTCGCTTTACGAGTTCGGTGAAGAAGATACTCGTCTGTTTGAGATGAGTGCATCATAAGGCACACTGCCTGGTCCGACCACGGTTGAACCAAGCTTATCGCAGATGATCACAGTGGGCCTTGAACGGGATCTATTGGTAAATTCAATTGGCCGCGTAGTCGCCATCTCGGAGAAGTGTTGTATCTAGATAGCTCCCAAAACGTGGGAACGACAGTCGCCGAGAAAGGACGGGTTGACAGTCTGAACGAACAGTTGGCGTATGGTGCGGGCGGAGGGACTTGAACCCTCACGGACCTTGCGGTCCAACGGATTTTCATGCCCAGCCACGGCTTTCGCCGCCGCCCACCGCTTTCGCAATGGGGTTTGGGGTCTGGACTATCCCTTCACCATGCCCGATGATTCCGGGTGTCAGGTGCTGCCCGTCTAGTCTCTACACCTTCCCAGCCATTTCGGGCCAGGCTTGGCTCGGGATCGCCATGTTAAAGGGTTCCCCGACTTTGAGCAGTTCTGCATCACCGGTTTCCCGGCGAGCACTCAAGTTTTCGCTTAAGTCCGGTGCGTATGCCATTTCGCCACGCCCGCACGGTATCAAGTTAGCACGAATGAACGACTGACCGTGCCGGACTTTTAAGTCCCTTGCGTCTGCCGAACCAGTGGATCACTACATGGACGAAGTCCGGATTGTCCGAGGTGGCGCCGTGCAGATGTCAGTTCCTCGGTACATGCCGTCGTGCGGCGAATCCGGGGCCCTTAACCGCCCAGGTAGGGAACGAATACCCGATAACCCGGCGAAATGAACGCCGGAGTCACGCCATCGAAAGCACGCACACGTCCGGGAAGCCATGCAGCAGGATGATAGGAAACCTTGCCAGTTGCCGCACCCCAGGTACCCGGTGCCCTCCCTAAGAAAAATGCGGTGAGCCACGCCTTCCTCCGAGAAAAGTCCGCGCCTGCGGACACTATCTTGACAGTCCAGTGCAAAAACGAATTGTCTTCCTGGCCTGCGCAGCCGTCGCGCTGAGCCAGCCCCCGCCGGCCCCGGTCGACCCCGCCTACGCCGATTTAGACCGAGCTTATCAGGAGTTAAAAGCCAGGAAATACGACAGCGCCATCGCCGGCTTCGAGCGCGCCATCGCTCTCGCGCCGGATCGCCCGTCGGTCCGCAAAGACCTGGCCTACACGCTGCTCAAAGTAGGCGAAACTGCCGCTGCGCGCGACCAATTCGCCGCCGCCATGCGCCTCGATCCTGGCGACGATCGAGTGGCCCTCGAATACGCGTTCCTGTGTTACGAAACACACCATGAAGTGACAGCCCGCCGCATCTTCGACCGCTACCGTCAGTCGAGCGACACCGCCGCGCGCGCGTTTGAGAATATAGACCGTCCTCTGCGCGAAGGCATCGCGCGCTGGCAGCAGGCGCTCGCCGTATCGCCGGATAATTTCAGCGGCCACCTGGAGCTGGCGCGCCTCGCCGAGCAGCGGGATGAATTAGCGCTCGCGGCCGAGCACTATCAGCGAGCCTGGCAACTGCGCCCCGGCCACCGCGACTTGCTGCTCGATCTAGGCCGCGTATGGAAACAGCTCGATCGCGGCGAGGAAGCCGCCGCAGCCTTGCTGGCGGCGTCGCGTGGAGCGGAGCCCAGAGTCGCCGAACAGGCGCGTGAATTGTTGCCCGAGCGCTATCCCTACGTTTATGAGTTCGAAAAAGCCTTGGCCATCGATCCCGATAATGTCGAACTGCGCCGCGAGTTCGCTTATCTGCAGCTACAAATGGACCATCGCAACGAGGCTGAAACTCAATTCGCCGCGATTGTCGACCGCACCTCCGGGGATCTGTCGTCGCTTGCGCAGTTGGGCTTGCTCAAGCTTTCGCAAGGCGACACCGCGAGCGCCATGGGCCTGCTTAACCCCGTTCTCTCCGGCAACGACGAAGAGTTAGCGGGCCGCGTACGCACTGCTTTGCGCCTGCCCGAGACTCTACGGGCACGCGCCGCCGTCGAGCCCACCCTGCCACCCAATCAAGCCAAGGAGCTAGCCTTCAAGAGTCTCGAAAAAGGCTACTTGCAAGACGCGCTGCGCTACCTGGCCATCGCCCATGAAAACGATCCCGTGGATTTCGAAGTGATGCTGAAGCTCGGCTGGGCCAACAATCTTCTTAAAGACGATCGCGACGCCATCAAGTGGTTCAACCTGGCCCGCCAGAGCCCGGACGCTAAAATTGCCGTCGAAGCCGCCCGCGCCTCCCGCAATCTCGCAGGGTCGCTCGCGCTCTTCCGCACCACCGTATGGGTGTTCCCCACATTCTCGACGCGCTGGCACGATCTGTTCGCCTACGCGCAGGCCAAGACGGAATGGAATCAGCACGGCTGGTTGGTGCACCCGTATGTGTCGTTGCGCTTTGTCGGCGATACGCGCGGCGCCATCGCACCCGGGGCCGGCTTCTCTCCTCAATACCTTTCCGAAGGCGCGGTGATTCTCGGCCTCGGTATGGCCGTGCGCACCTGGCACGGCGCCACCGGATGGTTTGAAGCGGGCGAGGAGTTGCGCTACCGCACCACGCCCGCCGCCCCCAGCCGCGGCTCGCCCGACTATCGCGGCGGGGTCTCGTATGCCAAAGGCTTTGGACACTTGCTCACCGGCGAGTCCTCAGGCTGGTTCGCCGACACTACCGATGATGCCGTCTACGTGCGGCGCTTCGAGAACGACACGCTGGTCTACGCGCAAAACCGCGCCGGCTACAGCGCTCTGCATGCGCAGTTTTATTGGAACGGGAACGTTACTACCGACGCCAAGACGCTCTACTGGGCGAATTATGCCGAAACCGGTCCCGGCCTTCGTTTCCGCCTACCGGGACGAGCCGCGCCTTTTCTGTTCTCAATAAATTTTCTGCGCGGCGCCTACCTGGTCAACGCCGGGAATCCGCACAGGCCGAATTTTAACGATCTACGGATGGGAGTCTGGTATGCGTTTTCACATTAGCTGGCTAGGCATCCTCTGCGCCGTGCTTCCTCTGCACGCCGAACCGCGCTTTTCCTACCACGTGCTCGGAGACGATCCCAGCGGCTGGCAGGAATTATTGTCGTCAATGGGCCTGATCTCTGGAACGGATGGCGGCGCAAGCGTGATCGTCGCTCCGCACGGCGCCGTTTTGCCCGCAGCCGAATGGTTGCCACGCATCGACCACGGCTTGATCTTGATAGTCGAGGGCGAGTCCCCGCTCGCTGCTGCCCTGGGCTTCCGCGCCAGCGCTTCGCCGCGCCTGGCAGTGCGCAGCGTCGAAGACCTGCGCGCGGCTGACCTGCGGATCGTATGGGAGAAACCGCTCGAATTGGCCGTGTTCGAAATTCCCGCCCAAGCTCGCGTGTTCGCCCGCGAGCGCTGGCAAAAAGCACCGCTCATTGCCGGCTACCGCCAAGGCGCCGGTGCCGTGCTGTGGGTGGCCGCACCCCCCGGCCCGCGCGGCTATGAGCGTTTCCCTTATCTGCCGCAGGCGCTCGTCGACCTGGGACTCGAACCGCCCTTCCGCTCCGCGCGCCTCTGGGCGTTTTTCGATTCAGCCTACCGCGCCCGCGTCGACGTCGATTATTTCGCCGAACGCTGGCGCGCCTCCGGCATCGGCGCGCTGCACGTCGCCGCCTGGCATTTCTGGGAGCGCGATCCCGAAAGCGACGAGTACCTGCGCCGCCTGATCGATGCCTGCCATCGCCATGCCATTCAGGTCTACGCC
>JALYJH010000372.1 GCA_030775415.1 Acidobacteriota bacterium
GCACAGATCCCTGGGCCACGCGCCTCTTATGGATCGCCGCGGGTTGCGCCGGACTGCTAGTGATCCTCTTCGTAGCGTTCTATTTTCTGCTAAATTCCGGAGCCGATAACTTAGAAACCATCGCGAGGCGCCTGCTATGAATTTTTACTGGGCCGGCGCAGGGTCCTTCGTCTTCTTCATGCTGATCGGGGTGCTCGGCGGCAGCATGCTGCATCTCGAAGGCCCCCGCTGGTATTTCTTCATGGGCCTGATGGCCGCCTTAGGTCTTTCTTCTTTCGCGCTATTTTATTACTTCCAAAGAAAAGCTCAGGAACGCCGCAGCGGCAGTTCATCCAACGCCGCCGAGCCCGGCGCGAATGAAACCGACCCGCTAATCCGCGACGCCAACGCCCGTCTGGCGCAGTCTAAAGCCGGAAGCGGCATCGCCAACCTGCCGATGATCTTCGTGATTGGCGACCGCGGCACCGCGAAAACCAGCACCATTCTGCAATCTGGCATTGAGCCGGAACTGCTGGCCGGACAAGTCTATCGGGACAACGCCATCACCCCCACGCGCAGCGCCAACATCTTTTACGCGCGCGGCACCGTCTTCGTCGAAGCCGGCGGCGCAGTCCTGGGAACCCCGCAAGCCTGGTCGCGCTTGGTAGCGAAACTTCAACCCGGAAAATTAAAATCTTTAGGCGGGGGACAGGCTCCCCGTGGCGTTCTGCTGTGCTTCGATCTCGAAACCTTCACCCGCCAAGGCGCAGCCGAAGCCATTGCCAACGCCGCCCGCTACCTGCAATCGCGCCTCGGGGAAATCTCCCAAATCCTGGGCGTTAGTTTTCCCGTTTACGTTTTATTCACAAGAGCCGACCGCCTCCCTTACTTCGCCGAATTCGTCCGCAACTTAAGTAGCGAAGAAGCGGGTCAAGTGGTAGGCGCGACCTTGCCCATGCGCCCTGCTAACGCTTCCGGCGTCTACGGGGAAGAAGAAAACCAGCGCCTCACTGAGGCCTTCACGCAGTTATTCCACACTTTTTGCGATCAGCGCCTGCGCCTGCTCCCTCGCGAAACGGACGCCGATAAACTACCGCAGTCTTACGAATTCCCCCGCGAATTTCGTAAGCTCCGCAGCGCGTTAGTTCAGTTCCTGGTCGACATTGGACGCCCCAGCCAACTCCGCGCCAGCCCTTTCCTGCGGGGCTTCTATTTCTCTGGAGTCCGGCCCGTGACGCTGACCGAAGTGGCTGCCGCCCCGCAAGCCACGCCCGTTGAATCACCCGGAGTCAGCGGAGCCACCGGGATGTTCCGCGTCGGAGTCGAAGCTCAGCGCCGTGCCCAACAAGCCCAAGCCACCGCCGGCAGTGGATCGCGCAAAGTTCCTCAATGGCTTTTTCTAGGCCACCTTTTCAATGATGTAATCCTAGCCGACGAGTCCGCCCGCAGAGCCAGCGGATCGAGCACCAAAACCAGCACTCTAAAACGCGCGCTCTTCGCCAGCGCTGCCGGCCTGTGCCTGCTCTACTCCATCTTGCTCATCGTGTCTTTCTTCGGCAACCGCTCGCTGGAACAACAAGCCCTAGACGCCTCGCGCGGCCTCTCCGCAATCGCCCCTACCCCATTACCTTCCGAAGACTCGTTACGAAAACTGGAAACTCTGCGTCAGTCCCTAGCCGAGCTCACCGACTACGAATACAACGGTGCGCCCTTGCACCTGCGCTGGGGGCTCTACAGCGGCAGTTCCGTTTTACCCAGCGTCCGCCGCGTATACTATTCCAAGTTCAACCAATTATTATTCGGCGGCACTCAGGCTAGCATACTGGCGTTCCTGCAACGCACTCCCGCAGCCCCCGGCCCCGCTGATGATTACGGCTATGGTTACGATTCCCTAAAAACCTACCTGCTCACCACGTCCGATTGGAAACGTTCCTCCGACCAGAGCCTGCAAGCCTTTCTAAGCTCTCGTTTACAAAGCCGCTGGTCCGCCGGACGCGAAAGTGAAATCGGCCAATCGCGGATGGACCTGGCGAAACTGCAATTCGATTTCTATGCTAAAGACCTGCAACACGGCAACCCGTATTCCGCCGACGATGACAGCGCCGCCGTTGACCGCACCCGCAGCTACCTCTCGAAATTCTCAGGAGTGCAACGGGTCTACCAATTCCTCTTAGCGGAGTCGGCGAAAAATAATCAGCCTACGACCTTCAATCGAAAATTCCCCGGCACCGGCGACGCTGTCACTAGCACCGTCGAAGTAGCTTGGGCCTTTACTCGCGACGGCTGGAAATTCATGCAGGACCAGATCAAGCGCCAGAACTTCGGCGGCGAACAGTGGGTACTCGGCCCCTACCAATCGCAAGGCGTGGACCGCGCGGCAATGGAACGCGGCATCCTGGACCTCTATACGAAGGACTACATCGACCAATGGCGCAACGTCCTTCGCCGCAGCAACGTAAACCGCTACGCCAATTATCAGGACGCCTCGCGCAAACTCACTTTACTGACCGGCAGCGGCGCGCCCCTCCTGGCCCTCCTGTGGTGGACCTCGCAAAACACGTCCATCGATCTCCCCGGCGTCTCCGATAAATTCAAAGCCGTCCAAGCTGTCGTCCCGCCGTCGCAAGCGCAACAATATATAGTGCAGCCCAACCAGAGTTACAACGGCGGGCTGATGAACCTGCAGCAAGCCGTAGACCGCGCTGCCAACAAAGATCCGAGCGGCGAACAATCCACGCGCGATAACGCCCAGTCAGCCCGCCTCAGCGCGCGCCAGCTCTCGGCCACTTTCCCGCCCGACCCCGAAGCTCACATCGACCAGCGCACCGAAGAGCTGCTCCTGCAGCCCATCACTTACCTGGATAACCTGGCCGGCGGCGACCTCCGCGCCGGCGGGGCCGCCTTCTGCGCAGCCTTCAATCCTCTTACAACGAAGTTCCCCTTCAACCCAACTGCCACCGCCGAGGTGACACTAGACGAACTAAGCGGCATTCTTCGCCCGCAAACCGGGAAACTCTGGACCTTCTACGAGTCCTCGCTCAAAAGCGTAATGCTATGCCCCAACGGCGAGTGCTCTCCCCAAAGCAGCACGCCCATCAATCCGGTGTTCGTACGTTACATCAGCCAGATGATGAAATTCTCTCGCGCGGTCTACGGTGACTCCGGTCAGGATCCCAATCTCCACTACACCCTGCGACCCCAACCCACAGATCAAGTGGACGAATTCGGGGTAGCGGTCAACGGCGACCTGGCCCAACTCAAGGGCGGAGCTTCGAAACAGTTCCTTTGGCCCGGCCCCGGCACGCGCAGCTTCCGCCTGGATTTAAAAGTAGCCGGCGGCAGCCAACTCGGAGCGCAATCCTACGACGGTCCTTGGGCTGTGTTCCGCTTTTTCGCCGACGCCAATCGCACCACCAATGCCGGCAACGGCTACACCTTCGCCTGGGTCGTTACCTCCGGCCGCAGCCAGCAGCCGCAAATGGTGAAGGGCCGTCCGCTCACCTACGAATTCTTCGTCGATACGGGAGGAGGTCCCGCAGTCTTCAGCAAAGATTTTCTGTCTACACTGAAGTGTGTGGCTCCTGTCACACGCTGATGGAACACCCCGCGCGCGTCGGCAAATACGAAGTCGAAGAATTTTTGGGAGGCGGCATGTCCCGCGTCTATCGCGCCAAAGACAGCGTGCTGGGCCGCCGCGTGGCGCTAAAAATTCTTGCCGAAGCCCAGGCCGCGGATCCCGAAGCCAAAGCCCGATTC
>JALYJH010000373.1 GCA_030775415.1 Acidobacteriota bacterium
GGTCCGAGCAAGGGCGACAACCGGCTTTCGAAGAAGCAGGCCGAAGTCGAACGAGACAAGTTCCTCGCGAAGATCAACAAGCCCACCATACAGGAGAAGGTTGCGGACGGTTTGGTGCTCTTCACGGCGATGGTGGATAAATACAAGGCGGCGCATGTCGACGCCGAGGTTGCGGGGCGTTTCCTATTGGCAAAGCCGACCCGCCTGAAGTATCTGCTCCACCTCGAGCAGCGTATCGTCCCGAAATGGGGCGCGCGGCGGTTATGTGAGATCAATGTTAGCGATCACTTGAAAGCGTAGATTTTTGAACATCCGGCCGCAGAAGCTGGTGCGCCTTCGACCGTAGGTAGCCGTGATAGCCGGCGGGCAGGGGTTGGTGAAGAATCTCGTCGACGACGGAGGAGAAGTAAGCAAGCGAGCGAACCGGGGGAAGGGGTAACGCTTCCTTCGGCCGGTTGCGGCGGCGTAGGGACCCGAGCAACAGCGCGGATTCGACAACATCGAGGGGCACGCCGCGTTCAAACAGCGATCGCGCAAAAGCCTGGTCGTACGCACTAGCGCGGAGTGGCGTATCGGGCAGTTCGATATAGAGGGTCAGGATTGCAGCGAGATAGGCAGAACCGGGGACGGAGTTCACTTCTTTTTCCTCCTCGCCGCCGTTTCGATTTCGCTCTCGCGCACACGATAGCTCTGTCCCTGCAGTACGGTCACATCGGCATGATGGATCAAGCGGTCCAGCAGCGTGATGATGCAGGTGGCATTGGGGAAGACCTCATTCCATTCCTTGAACGGCTTGTTAGTGGTGACGATGAGCGGCTTGCGCTCGTAGCGCCGGTTGACGACTTCATACAGCAGATCCGCGGCCTTGTCGTCGAAGGAAAGATACCCGACTTCATCGAGGCAAAGCAGTCCGATGTTGGAGTAGGCGCGAATCTTGCGGCGGCGGCCTTCGGGCGTCTGCCGTTGCAGGTCTTCCAGTAAGGCGGCGGCGGAGCGGAACGCCACGGAGTAACCAGCGAGCACCGCTTGATGACAGATGTTCTGAGCAATCATGGTTTTGCCCAAGCCGTTGCCCCCCATCAGGACGAGGTTGCGGGCTTCGCCGAGAAAGTCGAGCGTCAGAGCGCGTTCAATGATGTTGCGCTCGATCTGTGTGGGCCACGCCCAATCGAAGTCAGCCATCGGCTTGAAGCTCTTGACGCCGCTGAGCTGGAGCCTTCGCTCCAGACTGCGGCGCGAACGTTCGACGGTTTCGGTGCGGGTCACTTCCTCCAGCAGTTGATGTGGGGACCAACGGGCTTTGGTGGCCCTGGCTAGAAAATCGTCGAGTTGTGCGGGGATGGCACACAGGCCGATCTGACGAAGTTGTTCGGAGAGGCTATTGCTCGTCTTCATCGCCCTCTCCCTGGTCTTTGGTCCGGCGGGCGAGTTCATCGTAAGTCTCCAGATCATGGGGACGCACCTGGAGAAAGGCCACGTGCGGATGCTGGCTCAAATCAATCGGCAACGGAGTGGAACGGGGCTGGCGGCGCAACAAGAAGGCAACCGAAGAGGCGCGGGGAGTGTTGCGCTCCAGGGCTTCCTGGACGGCGCGGCGGAGTGCGGCGGCACCATACTGGTCGAGCAGTTTGATCAGTTGCGCGGTCTGGGTGCCCGCCGATTCTCCTTGTGCGAAAGCCAGTTCCAGCAGCTTTCGGCTTTCTGGAACGGCTTGCTCCACGCGTCCGCCTGGCGTGGTGTGGTGGGCTTTGCGCTTGAGTTCCAGCACCGCTTCCTGATGGGCGGGGTCAAGCACGAGTTGGTGCCGGTCATAGGTGCGGACATGGCGGGCCAGTTCTACCGAGCCATCGAGAATGCGCACGGTCGTGTCGCTGGCCACCAGCGTCAGCGCCCGGCCGACGGCTCGCGGGGGAATCGAGTAGTCGTTGAGATCGAAGCGGACATAGATCGTCTTCGGCGCCACGACGGATACAATGCGCTCGGTGGGAAATGGGTGTTGTGGCGGTGGCAGCAGGCGGGGTTGCTCTTCGGCAAAGGCCTCGGCGACGGTGCGATGATCGCCGCCGGGCCAACTCCGCTGATGGGCGACTTCATCACGCCACAGCCACGCTTGGCGATTGCATTCGGCCAACGTGGTGAAGACACGGCCTGCCCAGAATGAATCACGCACATAGCGGATGGCTCGCTCGACGCGCCCTTTTTGGTTCCCGGCCCGCACTTGGCAGGGCCGAGCTGAGAAGAAATAGTGTCCGCTCAGTTCAACCAGGCGCGGATGGAACTGGATCTGGTCGCCACGCCTTTGGAGCACAACACTTTTCAGGTTGTCGTAAAGAATGACCCGCGGCTGACCGCCCCAGGCCGCGAAGCCATGCACGTGACCGCGCAGGAAGTTCTCCATCGTTTGATCGAAGAAGAACTCCAGATAGAGTGCTCGCGAGTAAGACAGGGTCATCACGAAGCAGGACAAAGCGCGTCTGGCGCGGCCCACCATCACGTGGCCGAAGTGAGCCCAATCGACTTGCGCCTGCTCGCCCGCCAAGGTATGGAGTTGCAGGAAGGGCTCCCGTTTCTGAGGGCGCAGACGCGCCACGGCCCGGCGCAACTGTACGACGCTGCCGGTGTAGCCTCGATCCCGCAACATCGCATGGAGGCGTGTGGCGCGCAGGCGTGGATGTTGCTCGAGAGTCTGACGAACGAACCCCAGGTAAGGATCGGCCAGGGATGCCCGTATTGGGGGAGCGCTCCGAAAGCGCTCGCTTTCGATGGCATTGCGCACCGCGTCGGGGTGCACACCGAGTTCGGCGGCGATGGTGCCGACCTTCCAGTGTTCAGCATAAAAGTAGCGCCGGATCTCCGCACGAGTTTCTGGACTGATCATCGAACGAACTCACTTTCGTGGTGGATTACGTGGATAGGTGTTGATGAATCGCAGTACGCGGCCACAGATCCGGCAGCGGGGTTGGCCGTAACACGGTGGTGGCAGCGTGGAACTCATCGTGACCTGTCCACGTGGCCATAATGCCGGGGAAGTGATCGAAACGGAACTATGATCCGTCACGCCCGCCGCCGCTGATTGCCGGCGAAGCCGATACTCGCGCTGCCGGTCGCGATGATCGAGTCGACCTTCTACACTCCGCTGGTGCCGCCCGTTGGCACAGCGCCGTTGATGTAGACGGGCCTGCTGGCGGCACTCCGGACTGCAATAGCGATGCCCCCGATCACAGTGTGAGCAGATAAAGAAAATTGCGTGACAGTGCTCCCGGCAGCATGCGCGCTGCAGCAGTTGCGCTTCATCATGGGCCGCCAACGCCGCCATCGTCGTCCGGCGGGGGTAGACAACGGCAGCACGGCTATGTCAGGTTAAGACCAGTTCTGTTTGGTTGAACCTCACTGAGGTTTGCTACCGAATCGGGAACCCGACCGCGTCAACGGTAGGGTTCCTTCCTCCGCCTTCAGACACGATACCCGCTTGGCCTACCTCACGATGATGATGGGCGCCTTCGGCGCGATGATGTTGTTGCCTCCGGCTGACGTTCAGAAAACTACGTTTCTAAATGATCGCCGACAACGCCCGCCCGGTACCAGCGCAATAGGGTGCCAACCGCGAATGAATGGCGGAGGCAATGCAAGTGCGGCGGCGCCACGCCAGAAGGAACCGTCAGTTGCAGCGCGGGAAGCAGTTTGTGGAATGCCCAGCTAATTGTGTTGGTGCCAATCGGCGTGCGCC
>JALYJH010000374.1 GCA_030775415.1 Acidobacteriota bacterium
GATTTCCACTTCGATCCCGGCGTTTTGCAGGGCGCGGAGGCCGGAGCCGTGGACTTGCGGGTTGGGGTCCTGCATGGCTACGACAACTTTTTTGATTCCGGCGGCGATGATGGCGTCAGCGCACGGGGGGGTGCGGCCTTGATGCGAGCAGGGTTCGAGGGTCAGATAGAGAGTGGCTCCACGGGCGCGGCCGCCGGCTTCTTCGATGGCGATTACTTCCGCGTGTTTTATTCCGGACCAAGTGTGGAAACCTCGGCCGGCCACCGCGTTGTCGCTCACGATGACGGCGCCCACGGCGGGATTCGGACTCACGCGGCCCAGGCCTTGGGCGGCCAGATGAAGCGCTTCTTCTAGAAAAGGGTTCAATCGAACAATGATGACACGAACTGCGCGGGGTCAAACGGAAGCAGGTCGTCTAGCTGCTCGCCTACTCCGACGTAGCGGATCGGCAGATTCAACTCGCGTGAAATCGCAACTACGACTCCGCCTTTGGCGGTGCCGTCCAGTTTCGTAAGGATGATGCCGGTGACGGCGCTGGTCTCAGTGAACTTGCGGGCTTGCTCCAAACCGTTTTGCCCGGTGGTGGCTTCGATGACAAGCAGCACTTCGTGGGGGGCTTCGGGGATCACGCGCGATACGGTGCGGCGCATTTTTTCGAGCTCCGCCATGAGATTGGTCTTGGTGTGGAGGCGGCCGGCGGTATCGATGATTAAGTAGTCCACTTTGCGGGCTTTGGCTGCTTGCACGGCGTCAAAGGCCACGGCGCTGGGGTCGGCTCCGGTCTGCTGCTTGATGATTTCGGCGCCTGTGCGCTGGGCCCAGACCTCTAACTGCTCGATGGCGGCGGCGCGGAAGGTGTCGGCGGCACAGAGCAGCACGCTATGGCCTTCGGATTGGAGGCGGCGGGTAAGCTTGCCGATAGAGGTGGTCTTCCCTGCTCCGTTGACTCCTACTACGAAGAGTACCGCCGGGGGCTGGGCCACGGATGGTAGCGGGCGCTCGGTGGCTTCCAGGATTTCTAAAAGGTGTTCGCGAATCAGGGCTTTGATTTCGGTAATATCGCCGAGTTGGTGGCGCTCCACGCGTTGACGAATGCGCTCGAGAATTTCGGCGGTGGTGTTGGCGCCGATGTCCGCGGTGATGAGCGCGTACTCCACCTCTTCTAAGACATCGGCGTTGATTTCCTTGCGGCCGCTTACCGCGTCTTCAAGCTTCTCCATTAAGCCGGAGCGGGTTTTTTGGATGCCGGATTTCAGGCGGTCGAGAAGACTGGTCCCGTCGGGCGTCGGGGAACCAGAGGGCGGCGTGCCGAAGAGGGTTTGTATGGCCATGGGGGCTAAAATTCCAGTTTAGCAGTGGCCGGCTTGGAGGCCGGCCCCGCTTTCAGGAACTGTTAGCCCATGCTGCCTTCATCGGCGGAGGGGCCGTAGATCGACGGCACGGCGACATTATTTAAGCGGAGGTACACGGAGAGTTGTCCGCGGTGATGGATCACATGATTCATCACGAAGGTGCGAACTACGGCGATCTTCGGCATGGTCATCAGTGTCTTGTCGCCGTTCTTTAGTGACCAGTTTTTCATAAGAGTCTCGTCGCTGGCGCCGGCGATGGCAGTGCGAGCTCCGGCTACGTTCTTATCGAAGGATGCTAGCAGTTCGGCGCGCGAAGCCGCTTCGAAGGGCTTATAGCCGCCGGCTAGATCCAGCGAATCTAACGTGATGCCGCTAGTGGCCCAGGTGGGCATCTCTGCAATGTGTGAGGCCAGGCGGCCCATGGTCATCGATTTGTCATGCGGCTTATAGCCGAACTTGTCGTCGGGAACGCGCTCAATTACCTTTCTGGCTGTCGCCATTTCGTAGTCGAATTCGGGTAGCAATGCGTCTTTTATTGCCATAAATCCTCCGTAAATTCCTTAAATGCTCGGTCGAACTTGGATTACATGTTCCCTTCGTCGGCCGACGGTCCGTAGATCGAGGGCACCGGCGTATTGGTAAGGCGCAGATAAACCGACAGTTGGCCGCGGTGATGGATCATATGATTCATCATGGCGCTACGTAGAACGCCGACCTTAGGCATGCTCAGCAAAATTTTGCCATCGTTCAGCAATGACCATGGCTTCATGAGTTCCTCGTTGCTCATGGCGGCTATGGCGGCGCGGGCATCGGTTGCTTGCTTATCGAAGGCGCTAAGTAATTGCTGGCGGTTGGCGGCTTCTATTATTTTGTATTCACCCTTGGCAAAATCCATGCTGTCGGATTTAGCGGTAGCGATTCCGAAATAAGGCAGCTCCGCCACATGGCAGGCGAGACGGCCGAGCTTCATAGATTTTTCGTGCGGAGCCCAGTCCCACTTGTCTTCGGGAACGCGCTCCAAGAGCTTTCGCGTGGTGTTTATTTCATGGTCGAATTCAGGCAGAAGGGTATCGCTGATTTTCATACGCGACCATTGTACCTTGTAGGCCTGCGGTAAAATGGCAGCAGCCGTGGAGAATATCGGGCGCTATCGGATCATCGGCGAGTTGGGCCGCGGCGCCATGGGAGTGGTATACAAAGCCCAAGATCCCGCAATCGGGCGCATGATCGCCGTGAAGACCATCCGCCTGGGTGACCTCACGGAAGAAAGCGAGCGCGAGCGGCTGCGCGAGCGCCTGTTCCGCGAAGCACAATCCGCCGGTATTTTATCGCATCCCGGCATCGTCACTATTTACGATATAGCCGAAGAGGGCGAGCTGGCGTACATCTTCATGGAGATAGTGAACGGCCCCCCGCTGGACAAAATGCTGAAGGCAGCGCAGACGCCGGATAAGGAAACTCTGCTCAGTATTCTGCGCCAAGTGGCGGCGGCCCTGGATTACGCTCACAAAAAAGGGATCGTTCACCGCGACATCAAACCCGCCAACATCATGGTGCACGAAGATGGCACCGCTAAGGTCACGGATTTCGGCGTGGCGAAGATTGTCTCGCAGCAAATGACGCAGGCTGGAACCATCATGGGGACGCCGAGTTATATGTCTCCGGAGCAGGTGCAGGGGGGAAATATTTCAGGACGCGCGGATCAATTTTCGCTGGCGGTGATTGCGTATGAGGTGCTGACCGGCGAGAAGCCGTTCGTCGCGGATTATCTGCCGACGTTGCTGTTCAAGATTGTGCGCGAAGAGCCGGCGCCGCCGCAGCGTTTGAACGGCACGTTGTCGGCGGACGTCGAGACAGTGATGCGGCGCGCTCTTTCGAAGAATCCAGCCGAACGCTACGATACCTGTGTAGATTTTGTGAATGCGCTCGCAGTGGCGTGCAATGCTTGCGGAAACTGGGTTCCGCTGCCCCGTGGGGTCAGCCACAACATGCCGACCGCGGGATCGGGCGATGGAATGAGTGGCACCCTTGCTGCGACTGTAGCCGAGAATCTGGCGGACACGATTGCGGCGCCACGTTCGGGAGCGCCACCGGCTCCGGTGGCGGAAAAGCGTCCCCTGCCGCCGACGGAAGACATGCGTCTGCCAAAGTTCGAGCCAGCACCGGTTCGACAGGCCGCGGCCGAGACTCTGCCTCCGATTCCGCCGGCGGCTATTCCGGTTGTGGAGGCCGCTGAACCGCCGTCGGCCCTGGTTCGACACATCTGGCGCAATACCCTGGTAGGGGTGTTGGCCGCCGGATGGATTGCCGTGGCGATTTTCCTCTCATTGCCGAAATCGCAGCCGGCCGGTGCGACGGCTCCCTTGGTGG
>JALYJH010000375.1 GCA_030775415.1 Acidobacteriota bacterium
TGGCTAAAGTCGTTCTACGCTAGCCAGCATCCGCATCGTGATGATGTCCGGCGTAACAAAACTACAGCGGCCCTCCCATCATCATCCAACGGAACATGAGCGCGAACGCGATTGCGGTGAGCGCCACCGCGGCTGCACCGCCCACGCGCCAGATCTGTTCTCCGGCGCCGGTTAGGCGTGGCGTCCCGGCTACGTAAGCGATGGCGAATCCGCCGGCCACGCCGCCAATATGCGCCGCGTTATCAGTGGCTGGAAACAACGCGGACAGGATGATCGCATAAATTCCCCATTGCAAATAATGCGAACGAATGGCAGCGCCGTAGGAGGATTTATCTCGCACGCCGAGCGCGATCATGGCGCCCAGCAATCCGAATATTCCGGCAGACGAGCCTATGGAAGGCACTCCCGGATTCCACAGATAACTACCGTAGAAACCCGTAATGGTGGAGATAAAATAGAAAACCAGGAAGCGGCTTGTGCCGTAGCTCTCTTCTGTCGCGGCGCCCAAATCAAACAGCACCCAGGAATTCATCAGCAGGTGCAGAATGCCGCCATGCAGGAATCCCGCCGTGAGTAGCCGCCACCACTGGCCATCGTGAATCGCCGGCCCGTATTTCGCTCCTGCCTCGAACAGGGGAAGGCCTTTCGCAGCGCTTCCTGAAATCAGCCCCGGCAGCGCCTCGGCGAGATAAAAACCCGCATTGATCAACAGGATCACAACCGTAGTGAAGCGCGCGTGCGGAATCAGTCCGCCCAGCACGTCCGCCGGTGCGCGACGCGCAACGGCAGGAGCCTGGAGCTTTATTTCGCAATAAGGGCAGACCTTGTCACTGGTGGTGATGAAGGCCCGGCAATTCGGACACATCCGGCGGGTTTCCACGCACTCATTGTAACGGGCGTGGAACGCCTTTAAGACTTTCCCCTTTGCCGCGCTTGAAAATAGAAAAAGGGGCGGACACTTTGTCCGACCCCTTTTCCTCAACCAGCCCGTGAAAGCTAGCTGCGTTACTTCTGCACAGCGATGTAGAACGTGTTCTCGCCGCGCTTGACCAGCAAGAGGCTTGCGCCGTTGCTGACATTGCGCATGGCCCTGTCGAAGTCTGCAACGCTAGATACGGCGGCGCGGTTTACTTCGAGAATGGTATCGCCGGCGCGCAAGCCGGCTACCGCGGCCGGGCTGCCTTGGTCCACGTCGGTCACGGTTACACCGCGGCCCTTCGCAGCCTCTACCGAGACTCCTTCAAGCGCGCTGGTTGCACCATTGCCGCCTTCTTCACTCTTTTCAACGGAGCCGTTCAGGTTCGCTGGCATTTCCGCCAACTTCACGCCCACGGTCTTTTCCGAGCCGTCATGCAGCACTTTGAGTTGCACGGTGGTTCCGGGAGGCGTCAACGACACTTTCATCCGCAGTTGATTGCTGTCGTCCATTTTCTGGCCGTTGAGCTCCAGAATCACATCGCCGCGTTGTAATCCTGCGGCCGCGGCAGGCGCTCCGGCCGTCACATCGCCGATCAGTACGCCTTCGGTCCTCTTTGAGTGGAGAGCCTGTGCCATCGCCGGAGTAATGTCCTGCGGCAGCAAGCCCAGATAACCGCGGACCACTTTGCCGTGATCCATCACCTGGGTCATGACGCTGTGCGCAAGGTTTGCAGGAATGGCGAAGCCTACGCCCTGATTGCCGCCGTTGTTGGCGAGGATCGCCGTGTTGATGCCGATCAGTTCGCCTCGAGTATTGAGCAGCGCGCCGCCGGAATTGCCAGGGTTGATCGACGCATCAGTCTGAATAAAGTCTTCGTAATCCTCAATACCGAGGCCCGTACGTCCGCGAGCGCTTACGATACCCATGGTGACGGTTTGCTTCAATCCAAAGGGGCTGCCCATGGCGAGCACGACATCGCCCACTCGCGCCTGCGATGAATCAGACAGCGTGATGGTTGGCAGATTCGTGGCGTCCACTTTTAACACGGCAATGTCGGTTTTGGCGTCGGTGCCAACCAACTTCGCTTTCATTTCACGTTTGTTGTCGAAAGTGACGGTAATTTCGTTAGCGCCGTCAATTACGTGGTTATTGGTAAGAATGTAGCCGTCGGAGCGGACGACTACGCCCGATCCCAAACTGTGCTCATACTGCTTGCGCGGCGCTTCGGAACCGCGGCCTTGTCCGCGACTGCCAAATTCGCGCCCTCCAAACTGGTCGCCGAAGAACTGACGGAAGAAGGGGTCCATCTGCGGCATGCCTTCAACGCTCACCTTGGCAGCCTTCGATGAAGAAATATTCACTACCGCCGGCAGCGCTTTCTCCACTACCGGGGCGAAACTGGTTTCGAGCGAACCCGGCGTCACGATGGACGGGGCCGCGGCGGACACTGGGTGCGCAACCCAGCCGCCTGATCCAATGACGGCACCGAGCGCCGCTGCTGCCAGGCAAAACACGAATATCCTGCTCTCTTTCCAAAAGGTTTCAAATTTCATAGGTTGGATTGTCACTCCTGTATCCAACTACTCAGACGATCCGCTGCAAAATTCGTCACGCGACAAGGTTAAGTCAATCCCGCTCGCCATGGCGAACGCCGACGAGGCTTCAAATGCCACGCTCTCACCGGGATCTCGGACACTTTTCTGGGCTCATGCTGATCGCGATGCGCTGTTTCCGGAGCTATGGCTTCGCTTAGGGAACTGATCTACTTCGACTTGTTGTTATGCTGATTGGAGAAACCAAGCGCCGGGGTGCACATCGAGGAATGTCAGCCGAGCTGGTTTTCGGAAACGCAGCAGCCTCTTTGTTTACCGGGCGCCGTATCCGAAAACCGTCGAAAAACGCGGTGAATTTGAGGAAATCGATGCTTTGCGCCAGCGGGTGGAGAGTGAAAAGGCCTGTCTCGAAGGAAGGATTCGGTTTCCGCCGAACTACGCCACATCCTCAAGGCCCTAAATGCATCTAATTGTGAGTCGGGGGGGCCCCATGGCGCGGCCACCCTGCTAGGTATTAAATCGACATGCGTAGTTCTAGAAGGAAATAGGATGCGGAATTTTATTGTTTGCTTAGGATTAGCGGGCATCGCAGGGGCCCTACACGGGCAGACTCCGGCGGTTCGTAAACTGTCACTGGATGAGGCCATTCAGTTCGGTTTGAAGAATAACCTGAGCGCTTTGCAAGCCGACACCAACAATCGTCTGGCGCGGATCGACCGTATCCGCTCGCTGGCCGCGTTGCTGCCCACAGTGAATGCGAGTGCGGGGGAAACGGTAGAGGAACTGAATCTAGCCACATTCGGATTTCACTTGCCGGGAGTTCCCTCGATCATCGGCCCGTTCGCTTACTCCGATGTGCGGGCCAACGCGGCGATGAACCTGATAGATTTGTCGGCGCGCAAAGATTTGAAATCGGTCGAACAGCGATTGAAGGCGACCGAATTGAGCGCGCAGGATGCTCGGGACCTGGTGGTGGAGGCGGTGGCCAACTCTTACCTGTCCATCATTGCCGCGGAGGCGCGGGTGGAGGCTGCGCGGTCCGAGGCCGAAACGGCGCAGGCGCTTTATGAACGCGCTCGCGACCAGCACGCGGCCGGGGTTTCGCCGGCGATCGACGAGTTGCGGTCACGCGTGGAGTGGAAGGCACGGCAGCAGCAGCTCCTGGCTTCACAAAATCAGTTTGCAAAAGCCAAGCTGACTTTGGCTCGGGTGACCGGGCTGCCGGCGTCGCAGGT
>JALYJH010000376.1 GCA_030775415.1 Acidobacteriota bacterium
CCTCCGGGGCACAGGCAATGAAAAACTCCATCACCATCCGTTCTTCCTCGTCGAGCAGCGCCGCTACCTGGGATTCGTATCCCGATAGGCTGACGACTTCGGCGATCACTTCTTTGACTATACGGCAGTGACGTATGGCGGGTCAAGCTGGCTTTTTCTTTGGTGATCGCGTTTGGAAAAATAGGGACGGAGCCGCATTTTTTGGCGGGCACGGGCGAAATCAGGCTCCGTCCCTATTTTTGGAAGCGGGATTTCAGGAAGCGCCAGAGTTGCAGGTGGGGGCCGGGGCAACGGGACCAGGGGGCGAAGCTGATGATTTTGGTTTTGCGCTCAACCCACAGGCCGAAGTCGTCGGCACCGGGGTAGGCCATGTCGAAGACTACGCCGGTATCACAGGAATCGGCATCCTTGATTTCTAGGGCCGCGGAATTCTTATACAAGCCCATCGGGCCCCAGTCTTCGGCGAACTTTTCGGGCGGGTAATATTTTGGGCTGTCGGGAGTTTTCCAGAGCTGGTAGGCTTCCTGATATTTTTGCTGATGGAGGAGTGACAGGAAGCGGTCTACCGTGCGCTCTTCGGTCCAATTGCGGAAATAGAAAAACGCGGAGGCGCCGACGATGACGGCCAGGATGGCCCAAAGAAGGATGCGTTTGCGGAGGCGTTCGCGGCGGGCGTCGGTTACTCCGTATTCATCCAGGTATCCGGGCATGTTACTTGACGGGATACGTCTTATCGTAGGCGGCGATCGACTCTTGGGTGATTTCGAGCGCCGGTTTAAAGAAGACGATGTTGGCGGAGTCGACTACCACGTCCAAGCCTTTTTCGTCAGCGAGTTTCTTCACCACGTCGGTCATGCGCAGGGTCGCGCGCTGCAGGATATCATTGCGATCCTTTTCAGCGTCGGCCTGCACGTCTTCGGTGATACGCTTGGCTTCGCGCTGTTTGCGCTGTCCCTCGGCTTGCAGGTCGACTCCGACGGCGGCAGGCGTTTTGGGGTCCTGCAACTTGTTCTGGATATCCGCCAGGTCGCGTTGCAGCTTTTCGAGTTCGTCCTGCTGTGGCTTATACTTCAGCAACAAATCATTGGACGCTTTTTTCATCTCGGATGTTTCGAGAACAGCTCGCTGGAAATTGACGATTCCCACTTTCACCTGCGCCGAGGCAGTAGCGGGGGAAAAGGCGGCAACGGCACACGCCAGCACGGCGGGCAAGAAAACAGATCTCAACATTTTAGTAAGCGAGCTCCTTTTTTTAGCTATTCTAGCAGCATCTATTTCAACATCTCGCTGAAGGGGTAACCGTGGGGACCTGCTGGCAGCGGGCGAGCGAAACGCCGATCAGGTGGGACAAAAGCCAGGTACGCACTATTGCCGGGGTACTTCGCGCGCCAGACGCACACGTGCGGCTTCGAGCTTGCGCTTCACCTGCGCGATTTCCGTTGGGTCGAGGTCGGTGGGGGAACTGGCGTCCCACTCTTTGAGCGAGGTCTCCCACTGGGCGACGGCTTCCTTGACTTTGGATTCTTTCATAAGGATGTCGGCCATGTGATCGTGCACCGTGGGGTCGCGCGGAGTTTTGTCGAGGGCGCGGCGGAGATTCTTTTCGGCGTCTTCGAGACGGCCGAGACGGTACTGCACCCAGCCCAGACTGTCGAGGTAGGCTCCATTACCGGGTTCGATGTCGAGAGCTTTGGTGATGAGGCCGAGCGATTCTTCGAGACGCAGATTGGCGTCGGCCAGCATGTAGCCGATGTAGTTCATGGCGCCGGCGTTATCGGGATCGGCTTTGAGGACCTTGCGGAATTCGACTTCGGCTTTGTCGAGCTTCTTCATGCGCTCCAGCATGGCGCCGCGCATGAACCAGATGCCAGATTTGTCTTCGGTTGAATCGGACAGCTTCTCGGCCGCGTCGAGGGCTTTACCCATGTCGTCCCAGCGTTTGCCTTTTTCGTAGGTATTGGCGATGGAAACGTAGATATCGCGGTCGTCCTTGCCGCTCAGCATTTTCTTGAGATCGGCGGCGGCGTCGTCGATCTTGCCCATTTCGGCCAGCATGGAATCGCGAGTCATGCGGATCGTGCGGTCGTCGGGCCACTTCTTGATGGCGGCGTCGGCTTCCTGCTGGGCTTTGGCGTATTCCTTGCCAGTGCGATAAGTATCGATAACTTGCGCCGACGAACGCGGGGCGAGGGCGGGATCGACGTCGCCGATCTGGCGGTAGGTGTCGATGGCCTGATCGGTTTGATCCATCGAGCGGTAGAGGCCTGCCAGGCGTTCCAGCAGGGCGGTGCGATTGCCCCGCTCGGCCTGATTGTAAGTGCGCTTGGTGGTGCTGCCGAGGATTTCTTTTAGAAGCTGGGCGGCTTCGGTGGCGCGGTCCTCGGCTTCGAGGATGTTGACTTCGTTGTAGCGGATCTCGATGGAGTTGGGCTCGATGGCCTTGGCTTTATCGTTGGCCTCCCGGGCTTTCGCGAAATCGCGTTGCTGGCGATAAATCTGCGAAATCCGCAAATAGGACTGGGCGTCGGCGGGATCGTCGGCTGCGAGCTGGTTGTAGACTTCGAGCGAGGCGGCGTAATCCTGCGACAGCATCAGGTCCTGCGCCAGATTGCGCTGCACTTCGCGCTCGTTGGCGGGGTTGGTTTCCAGCAGCTTGCGCAGCACGCCGGCGGCGCCTTTGAAATCGCGCATCTGCTCGTAGGCGGCGGCGAGCGCGGTGAGGCTGCGCTGGGTAGGATTCTTGTCGGCTAAAAGTTTGAGCAGCTCGGCGGCTTTGCGATTGTCGCCGAGGTCGGAATAGACCAACGCCAAACCGGTGAGCGCGTCTTCGTTATCGGCCTCGATGTCGAGAACTTTTTGGTACGACTTCTGGGCGTCGACCGAATTGTCGGCGGCTTTTTGCAGGCGCGCGAGCATCAACCAGGCGGGGATATCTTTGGGAGCTAGCTGGGTGATTTTCTGATACTGATCCGTGGCGCGGCGCAGCATGTTTTCGTCAACTTTACCGGAGCGGCCATCGCCCACTAAACGGGTAAAGATGCGGGCCAGGAGGCGGTGCGCGTTGAGATCGTTGGGATTCTGCTTGAGGACATCCTCGGCGTCGGTTTGCGCTTCCCGAAGACGGCCGGACTGGACGTAGAGATCGGAGAGCTCTTCGCTGAGCATGGCGGCGGTGGGGTCCGCCTTGATGGCTTCCTTATAATTGTCGATGGCTTTGTTGACGAAATCGCCGCGATTGCCGAACATACTGGCTTGTTCAGCGTACATGTGGGCCAGCGTGTAGTGGTAGTAAGCGGAGGCTTTATCGACCTTGGGGGGAGGCATCCGTTCGGGCGATTGCGCCCACAAGGCTGCACTTCCGGTCCCACACCCAATCGCTGTAATCAGCAGAACTTTGCGCATCGAAACACCTTCGCGGACGGGAATTATTTTTGCCGCCATTTATAGTATACCTATGAAGCCGCTGGCAGCCGTTGTGGGACCGACGGGGTCTGGAAAAAGCGCGCTGGCGCTGCGCCTGGCGCAAAAGTTCGGCGGTGAAATTGTCAATTGCGACTCCCTCCAACTGTACCGGGGCTTCGATATTGGGACCGCGAAAACGCCTGCACGCGAACGGCGCGGGATACCCCATCGTCTGTTCGACGTGCTCATGCCGGAAGAAAGTTACTCGGCTGGTGAATATGCGCGGGCAGCAAGGGAAG
>JALYJH010000377.1 GCA_030775415.1 Acidobacteriota bacterium
TCACCAACCTGCGGGTGTTCAAGGACCGCAACTTCGCCCTGGGCTGCCTGGTGATGACCCTCTTCGGCGGCGTCATCTACGGCTTGGTCGCGATCCTTCCCCTTTTTTACCAAACCGTAATGGGCTACTCAGCCCGCTCCGCCGGATTGGCCGTGAGCCCGCGCGGCATCGGCGCCGTCTGCATCATGCCCGTGATTGCATTTCTGACCAATAAAATCGATACCCGCTGGCTGCTTGCCATCGGCTTCCTGGGCTTTGCCGGCTCCGCTGTCTGGATGAGCCAACTTACGCTCAATATTTCGCAATGGTCGCTGCTGACACCCATCATCCTCAGCGGCGCCTGCTCCGGCATGGTCTTTGTCCCGCTCGCCACCACGGCCATGGCTACGCTCCGCAATGAAATGATCGGCAACGCCAGCGGGCTGTTCAACCTGCTGCGCAACGTAGGCGGCAGCGTAGGCATCTCCGTCGTGAACACTCTCATCTCCCGACGCCAGCAAATCCACCGCGCCGAGCTGAGCCGCTTCATCACCAACGGCGCCCCCTTCGATTCCGCGCTCAACTTCTACCGAGGCGCCGTGCGCCCTTACAGCGACGCTCAAATCGCCACCGGCCGCGCCTATGCCCTGATCGACCGCGGCCTGAACCAGCAGTCCGTCATCTATTCTTACGTCGATGACCTTCGCTATATTGCGCTGGTCTGTATCCTCTGCATTCCGGTAGTGATGATGCTAAAGAAAGCCAAGCCTAAACCCGGCGCCGCCGCTGTGGCTCACTGATTTTTTTGCCTAGATCAACCCGCCGCGTCTTTGGGTAACAAATCACTGACTCACAAATAATCTAGGCGTGTTGAGGTATGAAAACGGCTAACCTCAACAGTAAGAGTGGCTTGATTGAGGCCATTCAGTATTTTTCGGACCAGATGGTATGCCTTGAAACTGTTGCCAAGGCGAAGTGGCCTAATGGCAAAAAGTACCTAAGAAAGTCATCACAGCACCGCCATTAAAAAAACGCCAAGTAGAACAATCGAGCGGTTTAGTTGAAGTGTTGCTCAACCTGGATTCCAATACCCTTATTCATGTTCTCGATCATTTCGTCTTGAGTAAGCAATGAAAGCACCGTACGTGACCACGGTCTTAGTGGATTGGATCTATCTATTAATTCGCCGTTCTGGACTGGGGCTAAGACAGCGAAACTCCTAGCCTCAAGACCACCGTGCTTTGGACGCTTAACCGATATAGATCCGTAGCGTCCATAGTGTGGGGAGGTTGTCACCTGGATTGATCCATCGGGGGGCCGTTATCATTACAACCTGTCTGTCCTTTATCGGGGCCGTCACAAAACCTACGTCTATTAAATCCGAATTTTTAAAGCGGGAAATGTCAAGAATCGCAGTATTGTTAAGATCAGCGATGCGCTGCGGGACCTTGCCAGGTTCCGTCCGCACATAAGCCGAGAAGGCCGCTTTTAGGGATAGGGTGTCGGCACCAGTGCGATCAATGAGCACGGGCTGTCTGGCAAGTAGCGCTGGCAGATCCACCGCAATTGTCAGGTCGGAAAGATCGCTCCCATTGTTCATTACTTGAAATCTATAGAACGCCTGTCCCGACTCAATCGGCTCCTTAAGGAACATAATACTTGCCTGGGGCGGCAGTTTTTTTAACGACAAATATAGGCTATCGACTGATCGGGTGTCAACTTCTCGGGGCATGTTGGACTGAGCCGTAGCGTTAGCCGCTGGCCCTTTGAAGAGACGCGCATAGGCAGCATTGATCCCCGTCCAATACAAAAGTCCCAAACCCACGCACGCAGCCGCCACGAAAACGTAAGAAATCATAACGTGCCCCCCAAATCTGGATCGAAGGCGCACCGCCATACGTTTGCCGCGATCACTTAAGAGCGTCAAATACGTACCATGTACCGACAGGGCGAACCAGCACCATTTACCTAAAGTTATAGTTTGATCTCTGGAAAGCAGCAGCGACGTAAGGTTGATGGCAAACCCCAACAGAATACCCTCAACGACAAAAATCGCTACTCGGCGCACTATTGTCTGATCCTACTACGCGCCATGTGAGTGTAGTGATTTGGTGCCCATCTTTGCCTCTGTCAACCCGCCACAGCGCAGCAGTTCCAGCGGCCCCAACCCCGGAAACCGAGCTGGATCGATTTCCACCGCGCCTCGTATCGCTTCAAAATCTCCAGCGTTGTTATGCACCAACGGCATCCGCGTCACTAACGCCGTCGCTGCGATCATTGCGTCAAAACGCCAGCGGGTGAGCCGCTCCTGGCGGGACTCCGTGAATTTGTGCGAGTGCTTGACCGGCGTAGGTGGCTGCGGTAGCAATGCCATTATCTCCCCCGCGACCATGGCGATCGCCGCATCCACCGGCCACACTTGACCCAGCGTGCGCAGATAGGCGATGCGCGCGGATTCAATCTGCCGCCGGCGTTCGCCCGATTCCCGCCGCCACAGTAGCGCGTAGCCCCGCGTGCGCTCCATTACCGTCACAGCCGAGATGTGCACCGGAAACCGTTCAGCGTATCGCCGGAACCACTCTTCCGTAGCCGCTACAGTTGTTCGAGCTAGCCAACTCTCCGCACTGGTATCGAACAAGAACGGACCCCACGCCGGATCGATCATGTTCTTAAGGTCTTCGCGTCTCCGGAATGATGCCGTCCAGGATCATCATTTCTTCCGTCGTGAAGCCGCGAAACGCTTTCCGATAGTTGCGCACTACTTGGGCGCTATGCTCGCGAGCTCTCTCGATTTGCATACCATTCGCCAACGCCTCGGCTACCACCACGCTAAGGTTTACGTGCCTGACGCGCGCGATCCGTTCAGCTTGCCCTAAAGCCTCAACCGGCAAGGTCAGCGTGGTTCTGCGCTTGCGCGAGGCCGCCTGCGATTTTTGTTTCACGGATTCACTATAGCATCATAAACTGTATCAAAGTGTATCAACTCCGGCGCCGGAGAAGCTACCCATAGGTTTTAGCGCCAGCCCGCCTTGCAGAGGCGGCGACGCTATGGCACACTGTAGCCTATGCGCAAATGGCTCGCGACCCCCGACGACTGGACTCTGACCATCCTCCGCTTAGCCGCCGGGATCATGATTCTGCCCCATGGCCTGCAGAAAACCCTAGGCTGGTTCGGCGGCTTCGGCTTCTCCGCGCAAATGGCCGGATTCGAACGCGGCCACATCCCCGCCGTTTTCGCCTTCCTCTCCATCATGGCCGAATTCCTGGGCGGCATCGGGCTCATTCTCGGAGCCCTTACCCGCATCGCCGCCTTCGGCCTCGCCGCCAACATGCTAGTAGCGGTCTACATGGTGCATTGGCGCAATGGCTTCTTTATGAACTGGTCGGGACGCCAAAGCGGTGAAGGCTTCGAATTCCACATGCTTGTAATCGCGATAGCCATCGCACTGATTGTCCGCGGAGGCGGCGCAGCCTCCGTTGACCGCGCTGTTGCACGCTCCTAGCTCAACGCCGCCTTCGGCATCGACAAAAACGAATGCATGGCGTGCCAGAAAACCTGGCGATTCGCTCCCTGGACAATGGAATGCGCCATCCCCGGCAGAATCACGAACTGCCGGTCGCCATTCGGCAACTGTAAAAAGAAGTCCGACAAATCGTTCATCGTAGCGATGCCGTCATATTCCCCGCGCACCAGCAGCACC
>JALYJH010000378.1 GCA_030775415.1 Acidobacteriota bacterium
TCCGGCGCGCAGCTCTTGCACTTTCGCGGGCAATCGAGAGGCGGGTACCCGCTCTCGCGAGCTCGAAGTGGTGGAAAGAGGAGCGTCACGGCGTTTTTCTCGACTACAATCAGAACGCCAAGGATCGGACCACCTGTTCAGCATACTCAGTCCGCCCACTTCCTGACGCCCGCGTCTCTACACCACTTCACTGGCATGAGGTTCCCGATTGCGAACCGGCGGACTTTACCGTGCTCACTGTGCCGAAACGCTTTTCCGAGGGCGGTGATCCTCACAGCCAGATGGATGCTTCTTCGGGCTCACTCGAACGGCTGCTGGAACTGGCAGCCAAAGATGAAAAGGATGGCCTGGCCGATGCACCCTGGCCGCCCCATTTCAGCAAAATGACAGGCGAAGCGCCTCGCGTCGCACCATCGCGAGCGAAATCGGCGGTCCGGAAATCCGCAATCAAGGCTCCCCGGACTAAGATACCGCTGCTCGTGATCGCTAATTCTCCGAGTAAGGAATCCGCAATCGAAGGCTTAGCGAGATGGAAGGATCGACACCCCGAAATAACGAGACTTCTCGGCGTGGAGGACGTTCTGGTCGATTCCATGCGGGGCCGGTCGTCCACCTGGACCCGCATACGTGTGAACCTGCGCAATGTTCCCGAAGCTCTTCGCCCGACGCAGGGCACTCCCGATCCCGACGACGACCCAACGCGTGAATGGCGACTAAAGCGCGGCTCAAAAAAGCAATAATGGAGGCTCACCGGCCTTTCGCGAAAATCTCCATCAGCTCCTGGGGAGGAACAACTTCGAGCTGGCTGTAGGTACAATCGCCAGGCCTCTTATCTGTTCGCCATCTGCGAAATTGGGACATGTGGCGGAAGCGAGGACCCTGCATGTGCTCATAGGCAACCTCGACCACAAGTTCCGGCCGCAAGGGCTCCCAGGAAAGATCCTTGCCCTGGCTCCAGCGGCTTTTGCCTCCCGGGATGCGCTGCCCAGCCTGGCTTTTTTCGGTATCTGCCCAGTCTCGCCATGGGTGATTCAACAAAGCTTTTTTTCGATATGGCTCGAGATACTTGACCAGTTCCACGCGTTTCACATCGGTAAAGCTAGAGCAAACGCCCACGTGTTGCAGTGCGCCGGAATCGTCGAAAAGTCCCAGCAATAATGAACCGACCTTGGTTCCATCGCCGTTCTTGTGCCAACGAAACCCCGCCACAACGCAATCGCAATCGCGCTCATGCTTCACCTTTAGCATCACCCGTTTATCGGACTCATAGGCGCCAGACGCCAACTTCGCCATCACTCCATCCAGACCGGCCCCCTCGAACCGGCGAAACCAATCTGTCGCGATGCTCAAATCGCCGGTTGCGGGGGTGAGGTGAACGGGCGGCGCCGCAGCGGATAGGAGCGATTCCAGTTGTCTGCGTCGTTCTTGAAACGGTTCCGGACGCAAATCCCGATCCCCTTCGCACAGCACGTCGAAGAATACGACAGAGGCGGGACTCTCGTGAGATAAAAGTTTCACGCGCGACGCGGCTGGATGAAGTCGAAGCTGGAGCGCGTCGAAATCGAGAGTGCCGTCGTTGGCAATAACGATTTCGCCATCCAGCACGCAGCGCATAGGCAGCTGCGCCAGCAAAGTCTCGACGACTTCCGGAAAGTAACGATTGAGTGGCTTGCTGTCGCGGCTCTGAATCAGGACCTCGTCTCCATCCCGAAACATCAAGGCGCGAAAGCCATCCCACTTCGGCTCGAAGATCCAGCCAACGCCGTCCGGCAACTCGCCCACTCTTTTTGCGAGCATTGGCAACACCGGAGGATTAACAGGGAGCCGCATCTCTTTCATGCTATACCGGCAGGCATACGGCGATACGCATTCTTTCTATATTCCGGTAATGCTTGTTCTCGAGCGGGCATCTAAATGAATCAGGACCTGGCGAGTATGGATAACTCCTTAATCACCGTTACGGATTCCGGCCTTTATTGCAAAGCCGGCGACTTCTATATCGATCCCTGGCGCCCGGTGGAGCGGGCTGTGATCACCCATTCCCATTCGGACCACGCCCGGGTGGGAATGGGTAGCTACCTCACCGTATTCCAAGGCGCCCAACTTTTGCGCGCGCGCATCGGCGCGGACTCCCCCATCACCGCCGTCAATTACGGCGAACCAGTGCACTTAAGAGAAGCGTCGATCTCGTTTCATCCGGCAGGTCACATATTGGGGTCCGCCCAAGTTCGCATCGAGTCGGGCGGCTTGGTTTGGGTGGTGTCCGGAGACTACAAGGTTGCTGCGGACGCGACCTGCGAGCAATTCGAACCCATTCGTTGTCATGGCTTCGTGACCGAATCGACTTTCGCGCTTCCGATTTACCGATGGAAACCGCCGGAAGACATTTTTGCGGACATCAACGACTGGTGGCAATCCAATCGGGCTGAGGGTAAGGTCAGCATTCTTTACAGTTACGCGCTGGGCAAGGCGCAGCGCATACTCTCGGGAATCGATGCCAACGTGGGTCCCATCTACACGCATGGGGCTGTGGAACGTGTGACGCAGATCTATCGCGATTCCGGGGTTGCGCTTCCGCCCACCCGCTCTGCGCTGACCGCGGCGAAAAAGGACTTGGCGGGTTCGCTGGTCCTTGCGCCCCCCTCCGCCCAGGGAACTGCGTGGACCCGGCGCTTCGGAGACTTTTCCGCGGCGCTCGCATCGGGTTGGATGCAGATTCGCGGCGCTCGCCGCCGCCGCGCGATTGACCGCGGATTCGTTCTCTCGGATCACGCGGATTGGCCCGGACTACTCAGCGTCATAGCAGCCACAAAGGCCGAGACGATCTGGGCTACCCACGGACAAAGTCAGCCCTTGGTGCGCACATTGATTGAGAAAGGACTCGACGCGCGGGCTATTCAGACGGAGTTCGAAGGGGAGTTAGATGCGGAGGGAACCTCGGAGGCCAACGCCGACGATGCGGCAACAGTATGAAGCGCTTCGCCCAACTTTTCGACCGAATGGACGAGACCAACAAGACCAACGCGAAGGTGGCTGCGATGAAAGATTATTTTTCTTCTGCGCCCCCCGCAGACTGTGCCTGGACTGCTTTTTTCCTGTGCGGAGGAAAGTTGCGAGCTCCCATACCAATGCGATCTTTTCGTGCCTGGGCGTGTGAGATGGCCGAGATCCCGGAGTGGCTGTTCGAGGAATGTTATGACGCCGTGGGAGACTTAGCCGAAACCGCCGCCCTTCTCTATCCGAATCCGAAAGCTGCAGTGGAGGACGATCAGCCGCTCGCCAGTTGGGTGGAAAACCGTCTGGCTCGATTGCGCGAATTGCCGGAACCGGAACAGAAGGTCATGATCCTCGATTCGTGGAACCGGCTTAACGCACGGCAGCGGTTTGTCTGGAATAAATTGATCACCGGAGCTTTTCGGGTAGGAGTTTCAAAAGCCCTGGTTATTCGCGCGATTTCGCTCTCCAGCAACATCGCTGAAGATGTCATCGCCCACCGCATGATGGGCGGTTGGAAGCCCACCGCCACTGCCTGGGAGGAAATGCAGGCCGTCGATAATACGGAAACCAATGCCAGCCGTCCCTACCCGTTTTGCTTGGCTTATCCACTGCAGGCGCCTTCTGAGAGCTTGGGGCCGGTTTCCGATTGGCTGGCCGAGTGGAAGTGGGATGGGATT
>JALYJH010000379.1 GCA_030775415.1 Acidobacteriota bacterium
GTCATCGAGGCGCGTTCGGGATCCTGCGCCGTTTTCGCGTAAAGCAATTCCAAAATGCCCTGCCGCTTGCGCTGCTCCGCCTCCGGACCTTTGGCAGCTTCGGCGCGGTCGAAAATTTTCCAGTGGATTTGTTTGGTCTCGCGATAACGGGCGTCGTACTGTGCGCGCAGCTGCGGATCGCTTAAGATGCGGTGCGCCTCGCATAACTTCAGGAAGATTTCCTTGTTCCCCGTCTCGATCGAATCAGGATGGAAGCGCTGCGCCAGTATCCGGTAAACCCGCTGCACCGTGTCCGCGTCCGCGTTGGGACTCAATTGCATTACTTCGTAACAATCCAACTCATCGGCGGTGCTTTCCTCTAGACCTGCATCCTCCTTCGGCGCCGCTTCGCGATCGTTGAATTCCAGGCCCGCGTGCAGATTCCCATTGATCTTTTCCGTGCACCAGCGCACCGTGGCCGTGCTGGCTACTTCCTCGCCGGCCTCCCCGAACTTGCCGCGAAGCACGATTTTCGCGCCCGTCACCAGCGGCGTCAGCAGCGAAATCGAAATGCCGCCAGAAGAAACATTCAGCAGATCCGCGGTCACCCACTTAGGGTTCCCCATGCGGTCATTCAGTTGTAACCGGACAACCCGCGCGTCGCTCTTTCGGCGAACGTCCCTCCGCCGCTGTGCTGTGTCAGTCGTTACCAAGATGTTCTGGACATCGGCAGGCGCAGCGGCCGACTGTAGAACGCGTCATAACGGGATAGTACTCACACCATGCCCCCAGGGCAAACACATTAGAGCGACCTAAGGTATTTTTGCCTGGCTTTCGGGGGCGACCTCGTAACTCTCGAAGCCGATCAACCTACTTGAAAGCAATATGAGTTCTGGAGGCGCATCTGTTCCGCAGCATCGTTATTTCCACCAAGAACGAAAACGGCAAGGGCCTGACCGAGGCTCTCGAAGCCACTGGCTACGTCAACATCGCACGCAAGACTGACGGCTATCCCGAGTCCGCCGATTTGCTTCGCTCCGTGCGTGCCAATGCCACTGAAGTCGTGTTCGTCGACTTTGCCAACGTCGAAAAAGCCCTCGCCACAGTCAAACTGCTCGAAGCCCGTTCCCCTCAGGTGCAGATAGTGGCTTTTGACGAACATGCCCACCCCGATGTGTTACGGCAGTCCATGCGTGCCGGAGTGCGTGAGTTCCTGATCGCCCCTTTTCCGCGGCAGGCGATAATGGACACGCTGGCCAACATTAAAGAGATGTTGGACAAGAAGCCGGTGGTCCACGAGTCTACCAACCAGGTGTTTTCCTTCCTGCCGTCAAAGGCGGGCGTCGGCGCTTCCACCATCGCAGCCAACGTATGCGCTGCCATGGGACGCCAGCCGGATACGCATGTCCTGCTATCTGACTTCGATCTAAGCTCCGGCATGCTGCGTTTCATGTTGAAGCTGACCAATGAGCATTCCGTCCCCGACGCCATTGAGCGCTTGCGGGACATGGACGAAAATCTGTGGCCCCAACTGGTCACCACTATCCAGAGGATGGACGTACTGCACGCCGGCCGCCTCAATCCCAACCTCCGCATAGACCCTACGCACATCGGGCAACTGGTGGAGTTCATGCGCCGCATGTACGGCGTACTCTGCTTCGATCATTCCGGAAATCTGGAGCGTTACTCGCTCGAGTTAATGCAGGAATCCAAACGCATCATCTTAGTTTGCACGGCGGAAATTCCATCGCTCCACCTGGCGCGCGAAAAAATGGCCTTTCTCAAGGAATTGGGCCTCAGCGGCCGGGTATTGGTCGTGCTCAACCGCATGCACAAAAAGCCCCTCTTCGCCAAAGACCACGTGGAAGAAGTCCTGGGAGTGCCGGTGGTGCGTGTGTTTCCCAATGACTACCATGCAGTCAACCAGTCGGTCCAGGAGGGCAAACTCATCGATCCTTCCTGCGAGCTGGGGAAAAGTTTCGCTGAGTTTGCAGCGCAGCTGATGGATCAGCCCGCGGTCAAACCGGAGCCGGCCAAACATCGTTTTCTGGAGATGTTCCGCACTGCTTCCCCACTCGTAGCGCCAGTCCGTGAATAGACCTCGGCAGAGGTCCTGTCCCGCTTCTTAGTGTCCCGTGGAATCGCTGCGGCGGCTGGCTTCGAAGAGGAACCACGCGCGCCGCTCGGTTTCGTCGATCCACACTTCAATCAGGCTGGCCGTGGCAATATCGTGGTGCTCGTCACAAACGTCATGCGCTTCCCTTAGGCGTCCTGCAAACGCAGTGTTGTCCTCGCGTAATTCAGCCAGCATATCTTCTGGCTCGACATAATCGGCGTCGTTGTCCGCCACGCGCTGCAAGCGGGAAATATGCCCGATGGAGCGCAGCGTCATTCCTCCTACTTTGCGCACGCGCTCCGCAATAGGATCCGACATCGCGTAAATTTGATCAGCCTGTTCGTCTAACAGGAGATGATAGTCCCGGAAGTGAGGACCGCTCATGTGCCAGTGAAAGTTCTTGGTCTTCAGGTAAAGCGCCCACACGTCAGCCAGTACCGCATTCAGCGCGCCACTGATGTCCTTGGTAGCCGTACCCTTCAAGTCGGTAGGCGTATTTAACGGCGCCGTCTGCCGATGCTTTAAGCTTTGGATGTTTTTCGAATTGGGTTTTCTCACAGCACTCTCCTAGCTGCCAGAATACGCCAAGCTGCTGGCGTTGCGCACAGCCGATCGCGCTCTCCCGCCCCGCTCGTCTCATATGAGGACCGTCCGCTGCTAGCCATTTCCGACGTATTTCAGCTCTGGCCGCGCTGTGCACTCGTATTACACTAGGCCCTTGAGCCCTTCATGATTCGCGCCCAAGGCCTGGTAAAGAAATTCGGCGAATTCACTGCCGTCAATAACATCGCTTTCGATGTCGCCAAGGGCGAGATCTTTGCTTTCCTCGGCCCCAACGGCGCGGGTAAAACCACCACCATTAAAATGCTGACTACCCTGCTGACGCCCACCAGCGGCAGTGTGGAGCTCGACGGCCTCGATCCCGTCATCCATCAGACCGCGGCGCGCCAGCAGTTCGGCATTGTATTTCAAGACCCCAGTGTCGACGATGAGCTGACCGCCTACGAAAATATGGATTTCCACGGCGTCCTCTACAGCGTCCCGCGGACGCTACGCAAAGAACGCATCGAACGCCTGCTCAAACTGTTTGAGCTATGGGAGCGCCGCGACGACCCCGTTAAGCAATTCTCCGGGGGCATGCGCCGGCGCTTGGAAATCGCCCGTAGCCTTCTGCACACCCCCAAAATCATCTTCCTCGACGAGCCCACCCTCGGGCTCGACCCGCAAACTCGCAACCAGCTCTGGACCCACGTCAAGAAACTGAATGAAGACGAGCAAGTCACCGTCTTCCTAACCACGCATTACATGGAGGAAGCCGAGCGTATTGCCCACCGCATCGCCATCATGGACCACGGCAAGATCATCGCGCAGGGCACGCCTGACGAGTTGAAGAAGCAGACCGCCACCGCATCCCTGGAACAAGCCTTCCTCGCGCTCACCGGCAATACCATCCGCGAAGAAGAGGCCAGCAGCCTCGACCAGATGCGCAAAATGGGCCGGGCTTTCGGCCCCAGGCGGCAAAGATGAACGTCGTCTATATTCTGTGGCTGCGGCAATTGAAACGCTCCGCCCGCGC
>JALYJH010000380.1 GCA_030775415.1 Acidobacteriota bacterium
GCTTTACTGTCGAGGCCGGGCACGCGTGCGATTACATCGCCGGCGAGATGGAACCGGTCGAGATCATTTACCACTGTCATATCGAAGGGAGTGGTGGTGGTGCCTTCTTCCTTGTAGCCGCGCACGTGCAGGTTGTCGTGGTTGTGGCGGCGGTAGGTCAGGCGATGAATCAGCCAGGGATAGCCGTGGAACGCAAAAATGGTCGGCTTGTCTTTGGTAAAAATGGCGTCGAAGGCTTCGTCGCTGAATCCATGCGGGTGTTCACTGGCGGGTTGGAGGGCCATCAGATCCACCACATTGACGACGCGGATCTTCAACTCCGGCAGGTTTTTGCGCAGGAAATCGACGGCTGCAAGAGTTTCGAGCGTAGGCACATCGCCGCAGCAGGCCATCACAACGTCTGGTACGCCTCCATGATCGTTGCTTGCCCACTCCCACACGCCCATGCCGGCGCTGCAATGCGCGACGGCGGCACCCATGTCCAACCATTGGGGGGAGGGTTGCTTGCCGATTACCACCACATTCACGTAGTTGCGGCTGCGCAAGCAATGATCCGCCACCGATAGCAGGCAGTTCGCATCAGGCGGCAGGTAAACGCGCACTACATCGGCTTTCTTATTCACCACATGATCGATGAAGCCGGGATCCTGATGGCTGAAACCGTTGTGATCCTGGCGCCAAACGTGGGACGTAAGCAGATAGTTCAGCGATGCGATGGGCTCGCGCCAGGGAATATCGCGCGTCACCTTCAGCCATTTGGCGTGCTGGTTGAACATGGAGTCCACGATATGAATGAAAGCTTCGTAGCAGGAAAAGAATCCGTGACGCCCGCTGAGCAGATAGCCTTCCAGCCAGCCTTGGCAAAGATGCTCGCTCAGGACTTCCATGACCCTGCCATCGGGTGCAATGTGATCGTCGTTCGGAAAAATGGCTGCGGTCGAGGTACGATTGGTGAATTCGAAGAGCGCGCCCAGGCGGTTCGAGGCAGTTTCGTCCGGTCCAAACACGCGGAAGTTGCGCGCGCCCGCGTTCGCCTGCATCACGTCGCGCAGCATGTTGCCCAGAACCCGTGTGGCTTCCGCGGTGGTCACGCCGGGCTTCAGAACGCTCACGGAATAACTGCGGAAGTCGGGAAGTTGCAGGTCTTTAAGAAGTAGTCCGCCATTGGCGTGCGGATTCATTCCCATGCGGCGCAATCCCTCGGGCGCCGCAGCACGGACTTCGGGAACGGGACTGCCCATATCGTCAAAAAGTTCCTCGGGGCGGTAGCTCTTCATCCAATCTTCGAGAATCTTGATGTGGGCGGGCTTTTCGGCGAGCGCTTCGAGCGGAACTTGGTGCGCGCGGAAGGTGCCTTCAATCTGAATGCCGTCGACCACCTTGGGGCCGGTCCAACCTTTGGGGCTGACCATAACGATCATGGGCCACGTTGGACGCTCGCGAAAACCTTTGTCGCGCGCATCTTTCTGGATGGCACGGATTTCCAGAACCACGTTTTCGAAGGTGGATGCCATGGCTTGATGCATCGGCTCAGGCTCATGTCCCTCGACGTAATAGGGTTGATACCCGCAACCTTCGAGAAACTTCGTTAACTCTTCACGCGGTATGCGGGCCAGCACGGTAGGGCCGGCGATCTTATAGCCGTTGAGATGCAGGATCGGGATCACGGCGCCATCGGAAACGGGATCGATAAATTTATTGGAGTGCCAGCTGGCGGCAAGCGCTCCGGTCTCGGCTTCGCCATCACCGATGACGCACAACGCGAGAAGATCCGGATTATCGAATACGGCGCCGTGGGCGTGGAGCAGTGAATAGCCCAGTTCTCCGCCCTCGTGAATGGAACCCGGCGTTTCCGGAGCTGCATGGCTGGGAATACCACCTGGAAAAGAGAATTGCTTGAACAGGCGCTGCATCCCTTCGGCATCGCGCGTAATGTTGGGGAAGCGCTCCGTATAACTCCCTTCTAACCAGGTATTGGCCACCATGCCGGGACCCCCATGGCCCGGGCCGCAGATGTAGATGATGTTCAAGTCGTATTTTTGGATCAGGCGATTTGCGTGGGTGTAAATAAAATTAAGGCCGGGAGTTGTGCCCCAATGTCCCAAGAGGCGCGGTTTGATGTGCTCAATGCGGAGGGGTTCGGTCAATAAGGGATTTTCGTAGAGATAAATTTGACCAACCGACAAATAATTCGCGGCGCGCCAGTGTGCGTCGACACGGTGAAGCTCTTCGGGAGAGAGTGGTGGAGGGGGCATCGCCTTCATGCTAGCGCCGTTCGTATACGGCGTTGTAGGCGCAACCGAACAGAGTGATGACGGATAAGACGTAGCTCCACACTAATAAGGCGAGTCCCGCGCCGACGCCGCCGTAGAGCACGTTGTAATTCGCGATATCGCGCAAATACCAGGCAACAGCCAAGGTGGAGATCAGCCAAAGAACAGTCGCCAGAATCGCACCGGGGAACACGCCGCGAAAGCTTTGCCTGCGATTGGGTCCGAAGTAATAGACCAACGCCATCACAATCACAATGGCGAACAGAGCGATCGCAAAGCTTATAGCTTGCCCCCCGAGAGTGACCCAACCGCGCAAGTCATCGTCTCCGCGCGTCAGGCCCAGCCATTCGATCAGGTAGCGGCGCGTTCGGTTTCCGAACACGATCAGGGCAGAGGCGCCTAGTAAGGGAATGGCAGAAGTCAGCACCAGCCACATCGCAACCGCGCGTTCCTTGACGAAGGAGCGTCCGCCGGGAATCTGATAGATGGCCTGGAATCCCTCTTGTAAGCTCATCATTACCCCGGAACCTGCCCACACGGCGGTCACGACTGCACCGATTAAAAGCATAGTGGGACGTCGGCCCTTCACGGTAAATAAAGCGCGCACTACATCTTCAGTGCCGGGAGGCATGACATCGTAGAGCAGGCGCGCGATGGTGCGCGCCACGGCATCTGCATTGGCTTGCACCAGTACTGCCGCAATGGCTGTAATCACCGGAAAGAATGCCAACAGCGAAGAATACGCCGCGCCTTTGGCAATGCCAAAGCAGTTCTCTTCATAAGAGACCTGAAAGGCGGCGCGCAGGCGGCTCCAGAAACGTGTGGCGAAGCCCACCTCAGCGATGTAGATGTTTGGAGACGAGGCCACCTGACCTCATTATCTCTAAGCCTGGAAGCTGGCGGATGACGTAGAATGACTCGCGAAGGAGTTCAAGCATGACTTCCAATATTCTCCGAGCCGGGATCCTGACCGTGGTTTTCCTGGGGAGCGCCGATGCCGCGGCGGTGCCATCGTTCGAGGTGGATCCATCCTGGCCCAAGGTACCCGCGAAATGGAAGCTGGGCGACGCATCGAGCATCGCGGTAGACGCCCAGGACAACGTATGGGTGCTGCACCGTCCGCGCACTTTGCCGGCCGAGCAGGCGGCCATGGCGGCGCCTCCGGTAATGGTTTTTGACCGTGCCGGCAATTTCGTTCGAGGTTGGGGCGGTCCCGGGAACGGTTATGAATGGCCGGAGCGCGAGCATGGCATTCACATCGATTACAAAGGCAACGTGTGGATCGGCGGCAACAACTGCCCGGCCCGCGCTCTGCCTGGCCTGCAGCCGCGCGGCGACGACCAGCTTTTGAAGTTCACGCAGGACGGCAAATTCATCAAGCAAATCGGCCACA
>JALYJH010000381.1 GCA_030775415.1 Acidobacteriota bacterium
GGAAGCGGAACTTTGCGCGGTGATCGCGCGCTACTCGTCGGCAAGCGGCGTGGTGTGGGTACAGGAAGAGCCGCGCAACATGGGCGCGTGGATTTTCATGCGCACGCGCTTACAGCGCATCCTGGCAAACGAGGCGCGCGCGCTGGGCTACGCGGGACGTCCGGAGAGCGCTTCGACAGCTCCGGGATCAACGAAAGTGCACGCGCGCGAACAAGCCGAGCTGCTGGATCAGGCATTCGCGCCTCCCACCATCGCGCGGCGCTGGCGCAAGCGGCTGGTCAAGCGGCGCAAAGCGAAATAACTATTGCGCGACGGCTTCGGCCGGGGCGGAGCGCGCGCTTTCGTTGCCGTTGCGATCGCTGGCGGTCACGGTATAGCTGTACTTCTTGCCTATTTCCACCGCGCGGTCACTGAAGGTGGGGGCATCGAGCGGCCCCGCGATGGGCTGCGGAGCGCCGCCTTCGGTGGAGCGATACACATGATATCCCGCGAAATCGTCCTCCGTATTGCGCTGCCAAACCAGCTCAATGGCGTTCACGCCGGCGACGGCCATCAGGCCTACGGGCACAGCGGGCGGGAAGGTGTCGGCGGGCGTAATGCTGGCAGTGGTGGATACTTCGCTCTGCTGCCATTCTCCGGCGAGCGCCTGCACGAAATAGCGGTAGGGAGAGCCGAACTCGGCGGTTGTGTCAACGTATTCGGGCTTATCGGATTCGGCGAGCCGCTGCGGCATCGCCTCACCGGCGCCGCGGAAGACGCGGTAGTGGCCGTTCGCGGCGCGCCCAAATGAACCCAGCCAGGTTAAACGGACGCCTTGTGGATCGGACACGGCTTCGAGGTTCGCGGGAGTTTCAAGCGGCGTGCCGATGCTCAGCGGCACGGGATTCGACCAGTCTCCCGGTTTAGCTTTGGGGCCGGTGGCGCGGACCGTGATCACGATGTTTTTGCCTATCCAATCGCGCGCGGGGAAATTTTCGTCGACGGGACCCGGCGGCTTGACGGCGAGCGTAACCACCTGCGCTACAGGGCCCACGGCCACGCGTGCTTCAAGGGCTTTCACTTCGGTGAGCTTCAGACCTTCGACGGTGTCCATGCCGATGGTGAACTCGACCACAATGTTGCCGCCGTACTGGATGGCGCGCAGGTCGGTTATGCGCGTGGGGATGTCCAGCGCGGGCGGTTTGGGCGAGCCTACGTAGGCGCAGCCGACGAGCGCCAGAATGCCAAGGAGAGCGGCGGCGCGAATCACAAAATGTAGCGGCTCAAATCCTGGTCCTTGACGATTTCGGCCAGTTGCCGGCGCACGTAAACGGCATCCACTTTCACGTTTTTCTTTTTCAGATCGGGGCCGTCGAAGGAGACTTCTTCGAGGAGCTTTTCGAGGATGGTGTGGAGGCGGCGGGCTCCAATGTTCTCCATGGATTCGTTGACGCGCGTGGCGAAGGCGGCAATTTCGGCGATGGCGTCTTCGGTAAACACCAGCTTGATGCCTTCGGTGTCGAGCAGAGCTTGATATTGCTTGATCAGGGCGTTTTTTGGTTCTTTGAGAATGCGTATGAAATCGGCTTCGTTGAGGGATTTCAATTCGACGCGAATGGGAAAGCGGCCTTGCAATTCAGGAATCAGATCGCTGGGCTTGGACACGTGGAAGGCGCCGGCGGCAATGAACAGGATGTGATCGGTGCGCACGAAGCCGTAGCGCGTGTTGACGGTGGTTCCTTCGACGATGGGCAGGATGTCGCGCTGCACGCCTTCGCGGCTGACGTCGGGGCCGTGACCACCTTCGCGTCCGGCGATTTTATCCACTTCGTCGAGGAAGATAATGCCGCTGCGCTCCACGCGCTCGATGGCGATGCGCGTGACCTGATCCATATCCACCAGTTTCTGTTCTTCTTCCTGGACCAGGTAATCCATGGCCTCGCCGACGCGCATTTTGCGTTTGCGGGTGCGGCCGCCGAACAGTCCGGGAAGGACATCCTTGAGGTTGATGTCCATCTCTTCCATGCCGCCTAGCGTCGACACCTCAAAGGTGGGGCCGCGTTCTTTTACGTCGACTTCGACCATGCGGTCATCCAGTTTTCCGGCGCGCAATTTTTCGCGCAGCTTTTCGCGAGTGCGGTCGATGCTTTCCGACGCCTCGGCGGGTTCGGCAGGCGGGGGCATTAAGAGATCCAGTAGCCGCTCTTCCGCGTTGCGTTCGGCGCGTTCGCCGATTTCGTCCAGGCGCTCTTCGCGCACCATGTCGATGGAAATTTCCGCCAGGTCGCGGATCATCGATTCGACGTCGCGGCCTACGTAGCCCACTTCGGTGAACTTGCTGGCTTCTACTTTAAGAAACGGAGAATTGGCTAGTTTGGCCAGGCGGCGCGCCAGTTCGGTTTTGCCCACGCCGGTGGGGCCGATCATCAGGATATTTTTGGGCATCACCTCCTCCGCCATTTCGGGATCGAGTTTTTGGCGGCGGATGCGGTTGCGCAGGGCGATGGCCACGGCTTTCTTGGCGTCGCCTTGGCCGATCACATATTTATCCAGTTCGCGGACGATTTCGCGCGGGGTTAGCTCGTCGAGCAGCGGCGAATCTTCAGAGACCTGGGCAGGAAGGTAGATAACCATTTAATTGTGTTCAAACTTCCAGTGTGGCACACCTCAGCCCAACTCTTCGTAATGCACGCTGTCATTGGTGTAAATGCAGATCTTGCCGGCGATGGTCATGGCCTTTTCGGTGATTTCGCGCGCGGAAAGCGCGGTGTTTTCCATGAGCGCTGTCGCGGCGGCTTTAGCGTAAGCGCCGCCCGAGCCGATGGCGGCAATGTTGTCGTCGGGATCGATCACGTCGCCATTGCCGCTCAGGATGAAAGTATTACCAGGGTCGGCTACCAATAAAAGGGCTTCGAGGTGCCGCAACATGCGGTCCGTACGCCAGTCCTTCGCCATTTCTACAACCGAACGGGACAGGTTGCCGTTGAATTGCTCGAGCTTGGTTTCAAAGCGCGTGAACAGCGCGAAGGCATCGGCGGTGGCGCCGGCGAATCCGGCGAGAATCTTGCTATTGTATAAGCGCCGCAGCTTCTTGGCGGAGGATTTCAGGACCTCCGAGCCCAGGGTGACCTGGCCATCGCCGGCCATGACCACTTTGCCGTCGCGGCGGACACACAGGATCGTGGTGGATCGAATTCGCTCTCGCATGGTTGTTGCATTTCAGTGTGACACATGCGCCGCAGTGGTAAAATCAAGCAACTTCTTAAAACCTTGCAGCCGGAGAAAACATGACGCAACCCGTCACCGAAAAATACGATGAACAGAAGCGCCTGGCGCGCCCGCTCGCGCAGGTGGACCCCGAGATTTTCGAGCTGATCCATAAAGAGACCGAGCGGCAGAACACGCGTCTGGAGCTGATCGCCAGCGAGAATTTCACCTCTGAAGCGATTCTGGAAGCGGACGGGAGCACGCTCACCAATAAGTACGCCGAGGGCTATCCGGGAAAGCGTTACTACGGCGGGTGCGAGTTCGTGGATCAGGTGGAGAATCTGGCGCGCGAGCGGGCCAAAAAATTGTTTCACGCGGAATATGCGAATGTGCAGGCGCATTCGGGGTCGCAGGCGAACCAGGCGGCTTATGCCAGCGTGCTGAATCCCGGCGATACGATCTTGGGCATGAAC
>JALYJH010000382.1 GCA_030775415.1 Acidobacteriota bacterium
CCCCGTCGCCGGCCCAAGCGCGCGTGCCCACGAGCGCGGGTCCCATCGCCGTGCGGATGGTCGTGGTCGCCAATTTCGAGAATGGCGCCGACACCGGCGACAAACCAGGCGAGTATCAGTTTTGGGTGGAGCGCGAGCACCTGGATGAAACGCTCGCGGTTCGCGGCTCGGCTGGGCCCATACGGCGGAACGAGCAAGGGCTGTATGGATTGCTGTCGGCGAACCTGGCGGCGTTCATACTCGATCCCCGGTTCGACTTCACCAAAACGTATTGGCTGTTCACCGGCATCTCGGGTGCCGATCCGCAAATGGCTTCCGTGGGCAGCGCGGCCTGGGCGCGGTGGGTGGTGAACGGCGATGAACTGCGCGAGATCGACGATCGGGAGATCCCCGCGGGCTGGCCTTACGGACTGTTCGCGATCGGGGCGATGAAGCCCAACACCTTGCCCACCGATCCGAATGGCTTCGGTTCCGTGGAGTCTGCCGATGAGTTGAGCATGGCGTATCCATTGAACCGCGGACTTACGCAATGGGCTTTCAACTTGACACGGAATGTGGTCATTCCCGATACCCCGGAACTTGCCAAGCAGCGGGAGGCCTGGAAAGGTTATCCCAATGCTCAGCGTCCGCCCTTCGTGCTGCTCGGGGAAACCTTGGGCTCGGTCCGTTATTGGCACGGCCCGCGCCGCACCCAATGGGCGCGTGACTGGGTGAAGCTCTGGACCCGCGGTAAGGGCTCTTTCGTCATGACCAACATGGAAAGTCAGACCGCCGCCCGCCTCATGGATTCCTATACCAAGCTGGGGTTGGTCGATATAAAGCGGGTCATGGTGCTGCGCACCGCAAGCAATGCCTCAGGCCCGCCGCCCGGCGTCGATCCGCTGGCGAGCATTGGCGACGAAGCGCCGGGTCAAGTTGCCGCCTACGAGGCCAATTATCGTGTCGGCGCTCCGGTGGTCCACGAACTGCTGGGCAATTGGAACCGGTATGAGAATGCGGTCCCGCAGGCGGCGTTCGAGTGAGGCTAACTAAACTAGAACGTCGCGGCGTACTCGACCGGTTCCGTTTCCGCGATTGCCGAAGGTAGCTCGACGCCTTCGTAGATTTCGCTCAGCGTCAAACGCAGGTTGAGACACGACAATTCGACGAGGTCATCCGGCTGGTTCAGAATGTAACCTCCCCAGCCGTGATTCTCGCGGCGATAGAGCTCGACACGCAGGCGATCCTGATCGACGATGATGTAGTCGCGCAACGAAGGTAATGTCGCATAGCTCGCCCGCTTCTCCCGCCGGTCGATGCTCGCGGTCGAGGGTGACAGCACCTCGATGATGAGACAGGGGCTGGTGACGTAAAGCTCGTCCCGATCGTCCGGATCGCAGCAGGCGCTCACGTCGGGGTAATAATAACTGTTGCGGGCATCGACCTGGACCCTCATGTCGGAGCCGAATACCTGACAATGTTTCTGTTCTGCTGATGCATTGAGAGCCCGGCGGAGCAGATTACCCACGATCAGGTTGTGGCGCCGCGAAGCGCCCGACATGGCATAGACTTCCCCGTCCACATACTCGTGCTTGACGGGACTCTTCAGTTCCCACTCGAGGTACTCTGCAGGGCTACGTCGCGCTGGTTTGGGCTGCATGATTGCAGATCATAGACCTGCGTCGTTTCCCAGTCACGCGCAGCCTAGGGGCGCCTGAACCAAGTCCCAGTCGATAACGAGTCCTGAAACCGCTGTGACGGGCGTGCGGCCCCCTAACTCGTGAATGGAGGGGCGGGAAAATCTGTCGCCCTCCAAGCGATAGACCGTCAGCACCCGGTCGAGCGGATGGACCAACCAGACTTCAGGGACACGGGCACGCTCATACGCCGCGAGCTTGGTGGTTTGATCATGGGCCGCAGTGGTTGGCGAAAGCACTTCCACGACCCAATCCGGTGCGCCACGCATGCCGCGCTCATCGAGCTTGTCCCGATCGCACACAACCAAGAGGTCCGGCTGAACGACGGTATCGATCAGATCGTCCGCTTCGTCGCCCCGGGGAAGACGCACGTCGAAGGGTGCGAGATATGCTTCACAGGGCTTGCCTTCGAGGCTCCCGCGCACCTGATAAAACAACTCGCCAAGCAACCTTTGGTGCTGGCGCGACGGCGCAGGCGACATAAGATAAGCAATGCCATCTACCAGTTCGTAGCGCACTTCCTCGGGCCAATGGCGGTAATCGCCATAGGTATGGCGAAGAGCATCGCGTTGCGGCAGTCCCATGCTGGTCTCCAGAATCGTGCACCGGGATTATTGTAGCCTCATACGTCCTTCATTGCTGGCCGGCCGAAAATCACTTTCGCACGCCGCAGGAATTGTGGTTTCATGGGCCGCAATCGCGCCGGAGGGTTGAAGGTAGCCCGAACACCAGTACCCAACCCGCATGGACAACATTACCCAATCCTCCCTCATCGACGTCGGCGCGTTTGACCATGGAAGCTGTCATCGAGAGCGATTGCATTCCCCGCCGCAGACAGGCTGGCAGGGCCAGCTCGAACTCGGCTTTGGCCGTCGGGGCAATCAGACGGTGCTGGTTCGAAACCGACATCGGGGGCCGCTGCAGGTACAAAAGGCGTTGTACCCGGAAGGCCGGGATATCTGCCACATCGCGGTACTGCATCCCCCGGGCGGGGTTGCGGCGGGCGACGTACTTTGCGTCGACGCTTCGTTGGAAGACGGGTCGCGCGCGCTGATCACGACTCCGGGAGCCACGAAATGGTATCGTTCCGAGGGCGAGCGCGCGCAACAGCAGGTGCGCGTCGCGCTCGAGGGCGATGCGATCCTGGAGTGGCTGCCGCGCGAGAACATCTTGTTCGACGGCGCGAATGTTTCCCTGGAACTCGACGTGGACATGTCGGCGCACGCGACGTATTTTGGCTGGGACATCTTCAGTTTCGGCAGACGAGCATCGGGTGAATCATGGCGTCGCGGTACATTGCGCATGCGCACGTCCATCCGGCGGGCCGGGCGCCTGATATGGTCGGAAGCCGCCAACGTCGATGCGCAGTCGGAGTTTGCGAAGTCCCTGGCGGGGTTGTCGGGCTTTACGGTCTGCGGCACGTTCATGATTGCCGCATGCGATTTAGACGCAGCGCGGCTCAGCGCCTGCCGCGACGCGGAGCCGCCGCTCGCCGAATCGATGGTGGGTATTACGCGGGTACCCGGCGTGATGATCGCACGCTATCTTGGCGATTCCACGGAGGACGCGCTGCGGTGGTTCACCCGTGTATGGGCCGTCCTTCGTCCGGCGCTGCTTGGCAAAGCAATTTGCCCACCCCGGGTATGGGCGTGTTAGCGGATCTTAAAGAGAGTTTGCTGCCATGGAATTGACGTCACGAGAGAAAGACAAGCTGCTGCTGTTCACCGCGTCTCTGCTGGCGGAGCGAAGACGCGCCCGCGGGTTGAAACTCAATTACCCCGAAGCCGTGGCACTGATCTCGGCCGCAATTCTGGAGGGCGCGCGCGAAGGCAAGACGGTTGCGGAATTGATGAGTTACGGCAGCACCGTCATTTCGCGGGCGGAGGTCATGGACGGCATTGCGGAGATGATTCCGGAAATACAAGTCGAGGCCACCTTTCCCGACGGCACGAAACTCGTGACCGTACACCAGCCCATCGTT
>JALYJH010000383.1 GCA_030775415.1 Acidobacteriota bacterium
CCACCACTCCGCCCGCCGGTAGTGAGTTCGCGATGGGATGCCAGTTGGAGCCGAAACCGCAGGCCGCGCAGGTGGCACCCACAAGCATGGCCGCCCCCACAACCTTGGCCCACGGTGTTCGAATCGGCGAGGAGCGCATCCAGTTCCAACCCAACGCGAGAATCAGAACGGGGATCGCGTAAGCCGCGTACCCCAATGCCTGCAGCAGGAAGTCACCTAGAATCGCCCCCAGCCGGCCCATTAAATTGACGGGTCTGACCGCAAAGGTGGCGGTGTTCCATGACGGATCGAGGGGATCGTAAGAAGCCAGACTGATTAAAAAAAACAGTCCCGCGAATAGAAACAGAACCGCGACGGCTTCGTTAAGCCGGGGTCTAGAGGTGGGTCCTAAATATTTCATCTCAACCGGTGAACCGGAAGAAATGGGCCAGAGCAATTATTATTATGCCAAAAATCACGCGGTAGGCAACGAAGAAGGTCAAAGTGCCGCGCCGCAGGTAGTTCATAAAGAAGCTGATCACCAGGCAGCCGGTGACTCCGCTGACCACGATTCCCACCAACAGAGCGGTCCGCATATCGGCCGGGATGCCGCCCTCGTGCTTCATCAGGTCGTAGAAATCCTTGGCCGCCGCCGCGCCAATGGCCGGAGTCGATAGCAAAAATGAGAAGCGCGCCGCCGTCGCCCGGTCCAGATTCCGCAGCAATCCCGCCGCGATAGTGACGCCGCTGCGTGAAGTGCCTGGAACGATGGAAAGAACCTGCGCGAAGCCCACCGCCATGGCGTCCTTGAAACTCAAGTGCCCCAGGTCCTTCTGCTTGCGTCCCACGCGATCCGCCCACCACAAAATCAGTCCGACCAAGATCATCATGGCCGCGATTACGTTGGGTGTCCGCCACACAGTTTCCGCGCGGTGCTGGAACAGATAGCCGAAAACACCGATGGGAATGGTCGCGGCCACCATCAGCCACAGCAGCCCCCGATTGCGCGACAGCGCCGGATCATGTTCGCTGCGCATCCCCAGCCCTTGCGCGATCACCTGCACCCAGTCGCGGAAAAAATAAATCAGAATTGCCGCCAGCGTACCCACATGCAGGGCGACGTCAAAGGCCAATCCTGGATCTTTCCAACCGAAGATCCAGGGGATCAAAATCAGGTGCGCGGTGCTCGAAATCGGCAGAAACTCCGTAAGGCCCTGCACGATTCCCAAAATGATCGCTTCGATCAAAGGCATAAACCATCAAGCGTAGCGCAACCTTAGGGTAAGCTTGTGAAGGTGACGATCCTGCTCGCAGCGCTGGTGCTTTTGCTGGCCGGATCGCTGGTCTATTCGGCGCTATCAGTCATCGCGGCGATCCGCTACCTGGCCGTGGCCCGTCTGCACGCGTCGGTTACGCCAGAGCCGATAAGCGTGATCAAGCCCCTGGCCGGCCTCGATGACGGCCTGGAACAGAACCTCCGCACATTCTTCCTCCAGGACTACCCGCAATTCGAAATCCTGTTCGCCGTGCGCGAAGAGTCCGACCCGTGCGTAGCCTTGGTGCGCCGCCTCGCAGCCGAGTACCCGCAGGTTCCCTCGCAACTCTTAATTGTTGGCGAGCCGCCCTATCCGCATGCCAAAGTCTATAGCCTCGCGCGCATGCTGGCCGAGGCCCGCTACGATCTGGTGGTGATGAGCGATAGCGACATCCGCGTGGGTCCGGATTTATTGCAGGCGATCGCAGCCGAATTCGCCGACGGACGGACCGCGCTAGCCACCTGCCCTTACCGCGCCGTTGCGGGCCGCGGTTTCTGGTCGCGATTGGAGGCGCTGGGAATGAACACCACTTTCTGGCAGGGCGTGCTCACCGCGCGTCTGCTCGACGGCATGAAGTTCGCCGTGGGGCCCACCATTGCCGGGCGCCGCCGCGCCATTGAAGCCATCGGCGGCCTCGAGCGCGTGAAAGATTACATCGCGGAAGACTTCGATCTCGGCCGCTTGATGGCGCAATCCGGCCAACGCGTGATTCTGTCTTCCTATGTGATCGAGCACCGCATCGGCAGCGAGTCCTACGCCAAGAATTTTGCGCATCGCATCCGTTGGGGACGCACCAGCCGCCGCTCGCGTCCGCTGGGTTATATCGGGCAGATCTTTACCTTTCCGGTTCCAATCGCCTTGCTGCTGTGCGCGCTAAAGGGGCAAGCCTGGCCCCTGGTCGCCATCGCCGCGTCTTTCCGTTATGCCTCCGCATGGATGACCTCGCAAGTAGTGCTGGGCGCTCGCTTGAACTGGATTCTGCTGCCCGCGGAGGATATTCTCGGCTTTTTCTTCTGGATCGCTGGATTTTTCGGCAACACAATTACGTGGCGCGGACGAACCTACCGCATCGATCGCCAGGGCCGCGCGGTTGCCTGATAATGGAAACGATGGGCGAAGAAGCAGATCTCTCGCGGACCACAGTTCAGTGCTTCCGGAAGATGAAATCCTGCAGGACCAGCCAAATCTCGAATTGAACTGAAGATTTATCGCGGCTTCACCGTCAGCACGTTCTTCGCATCCACCTTGCCGTATTGCATGGGAAAACTGCGTCCCGCATAGTAGGCATCCCACTGGTCCTTATAGTGCCGCGACAACGGTTGGCCGGATTCCCCCGTCGCCAGGTTCGCGAAAGAGTGCTCCAGATCCGCCAGGTCCACGATCATGCGCAGCGAAGGTCCCAATCGCCTCGTATATTGTTTGACCGTGGTTGGCGCGCCGCTCATGGCCACCCGGCCGATGTTGAAGTAACTGCCGATGAACGGCAGCCGCCCTTCCACCGGATTCACAATTTGCAGGGCCTGGAATTGTCCGTAATCCCAGCGGGAAGGCTTCGAGCCCTGCACCTTCTGTCCTTCTTCGAGCGCTCCCACCAGGCAGCGCAGCAGGAGCACGTCGTAGTTCGGGAACCAATCCCGCGGACGCTCGCGCAGTAGTCGTTCGATCACGCTCGGCGCCATGTAACTCTGATAGATTTCGCCGGATCCAGCGGCCGCGCGCTCCGCCACCTGCTTGCGGAGCTGCTCATATACCAGCGCCGCCAGCATGGGCGCGCCTTGGCCCTTTTCCATTTGCCCCTTCCAACTGCGCAAAAGAGCGACAGCTTCCCGCGTCTGCGGATTGGTGGGCTTCTCAGCATCGAACGCCGCCACCACCTGCTGCGCCAAAAACTGATCGAAGGCCGAATAGACGTCCGTCTCCACTCGCAACATCTCCTCGGCTTTCCATTTCGCGCGCGAGCCCAGCAGCCCGCGGATTTGATTGGCGCGATAGGGCGGTGCAAAATTGCCGTTCACTGGATAGGGATAATCCGCCGGAAAGGGATTCTCATTCGCGCTGACGATCATGCCCGAGACCGGGTTATAAGCACTCGGCAACTTCTCGAAGGGGATAAAGCCGCTCCACGCGCAGCCGTTTCCATCAGCCGGAACATCGCCGGGGCAAGCCCCGCGGATGGGTAGTGAGCCGGCCACCTGATAACCGATGTTGCCGTCGACATCCGCGTAGACGAAGTTCTGCCCGGGGCCCCCAAAGTGTTCGAGGATCGCCCGGAATTCACGCCAGTTACGGGCTCGGTCGATCGCTAGAAAAGGAAAAGAGAAGCCGCCTGGCTCCGCCGCCGTCCAGTGCAGCGC
>JALYJH010000384.1 GCA_030775415.1 Acidobacteriota bacterium
TGTTCGCGGCTCGACCCGTCTGCGAAGCCCAAGATCAAATTCCTTAAGGAAGTGTTTTATGACTCAACCCGCCGATGCGCGTGCCGCGAATTACGTATTGACGTTAGAGGAGATTGGGAATCTTGCGGAGGAGAGCGGCAAACCGGCGGAGACGCTGATGAACGTGGTCGCGTTGATTGCGGCACGGTTTCAAACGGATGTGTGTTCAGTGTATTTGCTGGAGCCGGATCGCGCGAACCTGGTGCTGGCGGCGTCGGTGGGGCTGCGGCCGGAGTGCATCGGCACGCTGCGCCTGACGCTGCATGAAGGGCTGGCGGGGCTAGTGGCGGAGCAAGTCCGGCCGGTCGCCGTGGGGCAGGTGGCTACCCATCCACGGTTTAAATATTTCAAGGAGGCGGGCGAGGAATCGCTACAGAGCTTCCTGGGCGTGCCGATTGTGGAGCGCGGGGTGCTGCAAGGCGTGCTGGTGGTGCAGACGGTGCAAGCGCGCACGTTTCCCGAAGATGAGATCCGGATGCTGACGGATGCGGCGGCGCAGGTGGCTCCAGTGGTGTCAGAGGCGCGGACGCTGGATCGATTCATAGCGCCGTCTCAGGAGAAGTTGTGGGCGCTGGCGCGGAATTTGTGGTGGAGCTGGGATCAGGATTCGACGGGGCTGTTTCGCGATTTGGATCCGGTGCGATGGCGGGAACTGAATCACAATCCGATTTCCTTACTGGCGGAGATTCCGCTGGCGAAGCTGGAGCAGCGGGCCGGGGAGTTGGTGCTGCACGGGCGCATTAATTATGCGTACCGGCGCCAGCAGGAATATCTACAGGCGGACCGGACCTGGGGGGCGACGCATGCTGGGGTGCTGCGTCCGCGTCCAGTGGCTTATTTTTCGGCGGAGTTCGGGCTGCATGAGTCGCTGCCGATTTATTCGGGCGGGTTGGGGGTGCTGGCGGGGGATCACGTGAAGAGTGCTTCCGATCTGGACATCCCGCTGGTGGCGGTGGGATTGTTTTACGGGCAGGGATATTTTAGGCAGAGACTGGACCGCACGGGCTGGCAGCATGAGGAATACTTGCCGACCGATGTCACGCAGTTGCCGATGGAGCCGGCGATTGGCAAGAAGGGCGAGCCGATCACGGTTCATATTCAGACTCGCGGGGCTTCTATCGCGGCAAAAGTCTGGCGCGTGAAGGTGGGGCGCATCGATTTGCTGCTGCTGGATTCCAATGTGGACGGGAATACTCCGGAGGATCGCGAACTGACTTCGCGATTGTATGGCGGCGACGGGCGAGTGCGCGTCCGTCAGGAATTGCTGTTGGGCGTGGGGGGATTTCGCGCGTTGAAGGCGATGGGGATCACTCCGGGGGTGCTGCATTTAAACGAGGGGCACAGCGGGTTTGTGGTGCTGGAGGCGATTCGCAGCCGCATGGAAGAAGAGGGCGTCAACTTCGACCAGGCGCTGCCGCATGTTTCGCGCGAGGTGGCATTCACCACGCACACTCCGGTGCCGGCGGGGCATGACCGGTTCAACGCGGGCCTGATCGAGGAGCATTTGGGGCCGCTGCGCGAGGCGCTGGGGCTGTCGCATGAAAGTTTTCTGGGGCTGGGGCGGGAGCAACCGGGCAATCCCAACGAAGAATTTTGCATGACGGTGCTGGGGCTGCGGCTGTCGCGGCGCGCCAACGCGGTTTCGGCGCTGCACGGCGAGGTTTCACGCGCGATGTGGACGGGGCTCTACCCGGGCAGGCTGGAGGACGAGGTTCCCATCGGCCACATTACGAATGGCGTGCACGTGCCGTCCTGGCTGGCGCCGCAGATGTTCCGGCTTTACGACCGGCATTTAGGGATTGGGTGGCATGAGCACAGCGGGGAATCGCGGATTTGGGAAGGCATCGAAAACGTGGACGACGGTGAGTTGTGGGAGACGCACCTTAGCCTGAAGGCGCGGCTGCTGGAGTTCGTGCGGCGGCGCGCGAAGGAGCAGGCGGAGCGGCGCGAGGAACCGCAGGAGACACTACAAAGGTTGAACCGGGTCTTGAGTCCAGACGCGTTGACGGTGGGATTTGCGCGGCGCTTTGCCACTTATAAGAGAGCAAATTTGCTGCTGGCGGATATTGAGAAGCTGGCGTCGATGGTGAACGATCCAAACCGTCCGGTGCAATTTGTCTTCGCGGGGAAGGCGCATCCGCGGGACGAGCCGGGCAAGCGGGTGCTGCAGCAGATCGCGGAGTTGATGCGGGATTCGCAGTTCGCCGACAAGTTTGTATTCGTGGAGGATTACGATATCAACGTCGGGCGGTTGTTTGTGCAGGGCGTCGATGTGTGGCTGAATAATCCGCGGCGCCCGCTGGAGGCATCGGGAACCAGCGGCCAGAAGGTGGTGTTGAACGGAGGACTCAATTTGTCGGTGCCGGACGGGTGGTGGGCGGAGGCTTACGACGGGTTGAATGGATTTTCGATCGGCACGGGGAGGACGCACTCCAACATGCACATTCACGATTCGCGCGACGGCGAGGAGTTGTACCGGGTGCTGCGCGAGGAAGTGATCCCGTTGTTCTACCAGCGTGACCGGGATGGGCTGCCGCGCGGGTGGATCAAGCGCATGAAGCGGACGATCCGCACGTTGGGCTGGCGGTTTAATGCCAACCGCATGGTGATGGATTACACTCTGAAGTGTTACGTTCCGGCCGCGGGCGGCACTTCGAGCGACATGAACATGCGCGGTTAGGGTGCATCGCGGGGCCGGTGGGGCGCATCTGTCATCCATGGCCATTCTTTACCGCTATCTAAGGCCGTTCTGGAAATTGGGCGCGGTTGCGCTGGTGCTGGGCGGCGGTGAACCAGGTGTTCTCGCTGCTGGATCCCCTCATTTTCCGGCATATTATCGACTCCTACGCTACTCGCTATCGCGAGTACAGCAGCATGCAATTCTTGCGTGGAGTGAGCTTACTGCTGGGGGCGGCGGTGGGCGTGGCGCTGGTTTCGCGCATTGCTAAAAACTTCCAGGATTATTTCGTAAACCTCATCACGCAGCAGGTGGGGGCGCAAATGTACGCGGATGGAATTCGGCATTCGCTGGAGTTGCCTTACACGCTATTCGAAGATCAGCGCAGTGGGGAAACGCTGGGGAAACTGCAAAAGGTGCGGACGGATGTCGAGAAATTTATCGCGGCGATGGTGAATGTACTGTTCACGACGCTGATCGGCGTGGTGTTCGTGATGGTATACGCTTCGCAGGTGCACTGGTCAGTGGCTCCCGCGTTTTTCTTGACAGTGCCGCTGCTCGGCGGGTTGAGCTCCGTCTTGAGTCGCAAGATTAAAGACGTACAGAAAGTGATTGTGGCGGAAACCACCGCGCTGGCGGGGGCTACCACCGAATCGCTGCGCAACATTGAATTGGTAAAGAGCCTGGGGCTGGCGCAACAGGAGATTGCGCGATTGAACTCGACCACGGCCAAAATTCTCAAGCTGGAGTTGAAGAAGGTTCGTTATCTCCGCAGTCTGAGCTTCATCCAGGGGACCTTCGTCAACCTGCTGCGGACGTCGATCCTGTTCCTGATGCTGTACCTGATCTTCACGCAGCGCATTACGGTGGGGCAGTTCTTCTCACTGTTCATTTATTCGTTTTTCATTTTCGGGCCTCTGCAGGAGCTGGGA
>JALYJH010000385.1 GCA_030775415.1 Acidobacteriota bacterium
TCATAAGGCTGAGTGACGCGCAGGTCGTCGCGGTCGTTCACGTCCACTTCAGCGACTTTGTCGGCATTAGTACCAAGCGCACGCAGCAGGCGCAGCATACGCTGCACGCGGTCACGACGGTCGGGCAGAGGATTGCGCGCGGTCACTCCCTTGAGGACGGGCAGATGAAAACGGTCCGTAGCCGGCGGCAGAATCACGCCCTCTTCATCGATTAAACCGTAGCGTGAACCGCCCAGGGTAACGAAGGCGACGGGCTTGCGTTCCGCCACTCGCACCAGCACGCGATTGGGCCAGAGGCGCATGACCGTGGCATCCTTCACCCAATCCACAGTGCGAAGCGTAGCGCGGCGGCCATCCAGCGGAACCATATAAAGACTGCGGCCCATGTCATCGGCGAATGCGGCTTCAATCGCTCGCCTTGAGGCATGTTGGGCGCCTTGGATTTGAATGGCGGACGCGTCTTCGGCGCCGTCGGGACCATTGACCGCGAAACGCGAATCGTGAATCAGGAACTGTTCGAGCTGGTGCCAGCCATAAAGCGAAATCAGCAACACCACGGTGGCGATCACCACTCCGATTGCAATCTTCAGGCGGGGAACGGTATCGGGTTTGGGATTGGAGACGCGGGCGCGCGGGCGCGTTTGAGATCCGTTGGGCGTCACGCTTTGCTCCTGAGGCGCGTCAAAATTTCAGCGGCGGCCTGCGAGATGCTGCCCGCTCCCAGGGTGACGATGGCGTCACCGGGATTCGCGGCGGCAATCACCGCGGCAACGCCCTGCTCGACTGAACCGGCGTAACTTGCCCCGCGATGTCCGAAGGCTTGCAATTTTTCCACCAGCATTTCGGACGTCACGCCGGCAATCGGCGCTTCCGAGGCGGCATAAATGTCGCTGACGTGAACCGTATCGGCCGGATGAAAGGAGCGGGCGAAATCATCCATTAACGCCTGCGTGCGGGTATAGCGGTGTGGCTGGAACAGCACGTGGATACCTCGAAACCGGCAAGCGCGCGCGGCCGCGAGCGTGGCGCGAATTTCGGTGGGGTGGTGGCCGTAGTCGTCAATAACCGTGATGCCGCGCTCGGTGCCGCGAACTTGAAAGCGGCGGTCGACGCCACGGAATTCAGCGAGTGCCTGGCGAATCAGCTCCAAGGGAACGTCGAGTTCGAGAGCCACCGCGACAGCGGCGGTTGCGTTGAGGGTATTGTGCGCACCGGGTACTTGCAGGCGGAAGCAACCCAGATCGCGATCGCCCAATTGCAAATGAAATTCGCTGGCCAGGTGTCCGGCGGACGCGCCAATGATGCGCAACTCGGCTTGCGCGCTGGAACCGTAAGTGACGACACGCCGGTTCACGGACGGCAAGATTTGTTGGATGTTTTCGTCATCGAGGCAAAGAATCGCTGCGCCGTAAAACGGGATCTTGGCGATGAAGGTAGCGAACGCGGCGCGGATGTCCGCGATGTCCGCATAATGATCCAGATGCTCGCGGTCAATGTTGGTGACCACCGCCACGATGGGAGCCAGCTTCAGAAAGGATCCGTCGCTTTCGTCGCTTTCGACTACGAAGTAATCGCTTTTGCCCAAGCGCGCATTCGACCCGTTGATGCCCATGCGGCCGCCCACCAGGATGGTTGGGTCCAGGTTCGCGTGGATCAGAATCGCCGCCACCATGGCGGTAGTGGTAGTCTTGCCGTGGCTACCGGCGATGGCGATGCCGAACTTCTGGCGCATCAACTCGGCCAGCAGTTCGCCTCGTGGAATCACCGGAAGCTTACGGCGGCGGGCCTCGACGATCTCGGGATTTTCCCGACGCACCGCGGAGCTGTACACCACCATCTTGGCTCCGGCCAAGTTTGCTGCCGCGTGACCTTCGTAAACTACCGCGCCGCGTTCGATCAGACGCTCGGTGGTGGGTGAAAATTTAAGATCCGAACCGGTTACCGGGTAGCCCATATCCATCAGCACTTCAGCAAGGCTACTCATGCCGATGCCTCCGATACCGATGAAGTGAACGGGTTGTGGCTTAAAAAACATTTTACGTATGTATTGTTTCGGCTTTGCCTAGCGTCTGTCAATGGCCTCTTGAATCGATTCGAGGACGTCCGCGGCTCGCCGGGCAGCACCCGGCTTTGCAAAGGCTCGCGCGGCGGTGCCCATCTCTTCTAACAACCCTGGAGTGCTGGCCAGGCGCGTCACTTCCTCCACGAGCCGCACACCGGTCATGTCCGCATCCAGCACCAAGCGGGCGGCTCCGGATTTTTCAAATGCTTGCGCGTTTTTCAACTGATGCTGATCGCTCGCTCCCGGCAGCGGCACCAATATGGACGGCTTGCCCGCTGCCGCAAGTTCGCTGACGGCGCCCATGCCCGCGCGGCTTATCACAATATCAGCTTCGGCAAATGCACCCGGCATGTCGGCGATGAACCCGGCGATCTCGCCCGGCACACCTGACTCGCGAAACTTCGACGACAGCTCCGCGTACATGCGCGATCCGGTCTGGTGAATGAGGCGCATTTTATCTTTTTCCCACAGCGGCCAACTCTCTTGTGACGCGCGATTCAGCGTTCGCGAACCCTGACTGCCTCCGGTGATCAATACGGTAACCGTTGAGCCGCGCGGCTTCAGCGGCACGGCGTAAAACTCTTCGCGAACGGGGAGGCCTGTGACTTCCGTGCGCCCTTTCAGAAACCAACGTTCGGCCTCGGGAAAACTCACCAGCGCGCGCGTCACGAAACGCGCAAGGTGGCGGTGCGTAAAACCAGGAACGGCATTGGGCTCCAGGATCACAATGGGGATGCGCTTCCATACCGCAGCCAGCAGTACCGGTCCGGCTACATAGCCGCCTGTCGAGAAAACTGCCGACGGAGCAGCGCGATCCAAAATTCGTGCGGCTTGCCAGACGCTGAACGGAAGCTCCCCCAATGTCTGTAACGTCTGCCGGTAGCCGACGCGATTCAAGCCACCGATCTCGATCCACTGGATGGGAAAGTCCGCGGCGGGAACCAGCTTCGCTTCCATGCCGCGCTCCACCCCCACGAATTGCACATGATGTCCGCGGGCGCGCAATTCGCGCGCGACAGCCAGCGCTGGAAGCACATGGCCCCCTGTGCCGCCGCCGGCCATCACAAACGTTCGCGGCAACTTCACCCCTCATTTTCGCTCACGCTCAGCAGCATTCCGAGCGAGGCCAGCGTGCTCAACAGCGAACTGCCGCCGAAGCTGATCATGGGCAACGGAAAACCTTTTGTCGGCGCGATCCCCACGACTACGCTCATATTAATCAACGCCTGTACTACGACCGATACGGTCACACCCAGCGCCAAATATTTCCCGAAGTCGTCGCGCGCGAGCAGGAAGAGCCGAGCGCCGCGCCACAGGATGATCAGGAATCCAAGGATCACAGCCGTCGATCCCCACAGTCCCAACTCCTCGCCGATGGTAGCGAAAATAAAGTCAGTGTGGGCGTCAGGCAGGAACATCAGTTTCTGTTTCCCCTGCATCAGGCCCATGCCCAGCACGCCTCCGGTGCCCACCGCTATCCGCGATTGCCGCGGTTGGTAGCTGGCGTCGCGCACACTGGTGGAACTTTGGATATAAGCCTTGAGGCGGCCGCCGGGATCGATCACTTCGA
>JALYJH010000386.1 GCA_030775415.1 Acidobacteriota bacterium
CCCCGTAACAGGCAGCCGCCGTAAAGACTGCTCCCATCAGCGCAGCCAGAGCTTTCATTTTTGTTCTAAACCCAGCGACACCAGAATGAGGCCCAGCGGATCCGCCCCGCGCTGGGCCGGGACCCACACCTTATCGATTTCAGCAGCCAGAGTCGCATAGTCGTTGGCGTCTAGCCACCCGGCTGGTACTGGTTTCTCGGAGCGCTGGCGTCCGGGCGCAGTGTAGTGGACCTGATCGAGCAAACGATCGTTCACGAAAAACGCTACCGTCACCGGCCCGGTTTGCGCAAAAGTAGCTCCGGGAATCGCGAAATCGATGGCGTAGTTAAGTTTTTGCGTCGTCCCTGGGAACATACGGATGGCCGGCCGTTTCCCGGTCCAGCGCCAGGTATTGGCCTGGAGGGACGGTGAAATGTCCCGCACAAAAAGCGTTTCGGCGTCCGCGTCGGCCATGTTCAGCACCCGCACGGCGCCGGCTGGAGCCTTAAAAGCGGGGAGCTGCGGGGGCGGGGCATAAGGCTCCGGCAAACTGCCGCAAGCGCACAGAAATCCGCTTAGCGCTCCACACAAGCCGAGCCATCCGAAAACAGCAGTCACTTTCCAGTTACTATAGCGAACCGCCGCGCATTCACGTGCGGCACTCGCAAACCAAATGGGACGGACCGCGTCTATGGAAACTCGGGGGCATGTTAAATTTGTTAAAGCACACCATGAAATATTGCTTCATCCTTTCATTCGCATGCGGCCTGATGTTGGGTCAGACGCTCCCGCAGGTGGACGTGCCCGATGACACCGAGGTTGCGAAGGTGGACGGGAAGCCTGTCACTGCCGGCGAAATCCGCAAGAGCCTGATGATTATGCCCAAGGAGTTTGTGCAGCTCTTCAATCAGAATCCGAAGTACGCGGTGCAGCAGCTATATATGTTGCGCTATCTGGCGGAGGAGGCCGAGCGCACCAAGCTGGGCGATGAAAGCCCCATGAAAGAGCAACTGCAGTTCCTGCGCGCCAACGCCATGGCTTCGGCGATGGTGAGCCACGAGCACAATTTTTACAAGGTCACGGAGCCCATGATCAAGGAATTTTACGATCATAACCAGGAGCGCTACCAGCAGGCCAAGATCAAAGTGATTTACATTGCGTTCAAACCCTCCGCGCCGGTGGTGGGAACGGTGCCGAAAAATCAATCTCTCGAAGACATCGCCCGCTCGCTCTCCGAAGGGGCCATTTCTAAAACGCAACGCAGCGAGGCCGACGCTCTCAAGCTCGCGGAAGATCTGGTGAAACAAATTCGCGGCGGAGCGGATTTCGGCAAGATGGTGGCAGAGCACTCCGAAGATCCGGCATCGAAAGCCGCCGGGGGCGACTTCGGCATGGTGAATACCAACAGCTCTTATTCCGCCGACGTCAAAAAGGCAGTGCTGGCGCTGAACGAAGGCGAAGTTACGGACCCGCTGCGCCAAGCCACCGCCTTCTACATTATTCGCGTGGAGAAGAAAACCATTCAACCCATGGACGAATTGCGGGGTGCGATTGCCGATGAGCTTCGCCAGTCTCATTTGAACCAATGGCTCGCCGACGTGGGTAAGAAGTTCGAACCCAAAGTGGAAAACGTGCCGTTTTTCACGCAGTCTAAGGCGCCGGTTCCGGGAGCGCCCGTGGGGCCTGCACCATTGGCCCCTCCTGCGAAGTAATCCGTGTTTCCGCAGTTAGCCGGCCGTCCCATCCGCGTGGAGGTGCGCGGTTCGCTGGGCTCGCACCTGGCCGCTGCCTCACTCCGGCGCCGCTTGATTTTGCTCGATACGCAAGTGTTTGCGCGCCGTGGGGATTTCGAGCGCATCCTGATCCATGAGCTTTTCCATTTCGCGTGGGTACGGCTTTCAAACCAGCAGCGCCGTGCGTGGGAGGACGTACTGCTGCATGAGTGGGCGACCGAAGAAGCGGGCGAATTGGGTTGGAGCGCCGAATGGCGCAAAGATACGCTGCGTCCCAAGGATATTCGGGGCCGCACGCCCCGGTGGCGCCGCTACGCTTGTGAAAGCTTCTGCGACACCGCGGCGTGGCTGTTTGCGGGACTCCCCAGGCATGAGGAATACACTCTTGCCAGTCCCCTGCGCCGCCTTCGCCGGCGATGGTTCATGGACGCTCTGCGAAGCGGGCGTGATACTTTAAAGGTGTGATGAGCCGGATGCAGGTCGCCGCCGTGTCGCTGGTTGTTTTGCTGGCGGGCTGCTCCCATCCGCGCGAGCTGAAGTCCGAGGGCCAACGCCAGAACGCTCCTAACTTCACGCTGAAAGATGCTGACGGCAATCCCGTCCATCTGACGGATTATCGCGGTAAAGTCGTGCTGGTGAATTTTTGGGCCACCTGGTGCGGACCTTGCGAAGTGGAAATTCCCTGGTTCGTTGAATTCGAGCAGAAATACCGGGATCAAGGTTTTGCCGTCCTGGGCTTGTCGATGGACGATAACGGCTGGAAGGCAGTTCGTCCGTACATGGCATCGCACAAGATCAACTATCGTGTCATGATCGCCTCGGAGGTGGTGTCGCAGCAGTTCGGAAATATTGAAGCGCTGCCTACTTCTTTTGTGCTGGACCGCCAGGGCCGCATCGCCAGCGATCACGTAGGCCTGGTGGACAAACGAGATTACCAGAATGAAATTCTCAAACTTCTTGAAGTTCCAAAAGCTGCTGTTGTGCGCGGTGCTGCTGCTGGCCCTCTCGCCGGCCTTACGAGCCCAGGCGTTCGCACAGGGGAACGTCCTTAATTACACTCCGCCGCGCAAAGTAGTGGCGAAGCCGGGCACCGCCGTCGATTCCGCGCTGCCGCTCGACTTGCGCTCCGGCTATCACGTGAATAGCAACACGCCATCCGACGATTATTTGATCCCGCTGCGTCTCACCTGGAATCCCGGACCTCTGGAAGCCGTTGGCTTCTCTTTCCCCAAGCCGGATATGCAAAAGTATAGCTTTTCCGAAAAACCGCTCTCGGTCTACACTGGCGAATTTCAGATTGTGACGCATTTCAAGGCGCCTGCGAATGCCGAGCCGGGTCCCAAGACTTTAACCGGCAAACTGCGTTATCAAGCTTGCAACAGCTCCATGTGTCTGCCGCCCAAAACGTTGGATGTATTGCTGCAAGTCGACATCGTGAAGTAGCGTCAGCGAAAGGTCGCCCGCATCGCCGCGCGATCCAGTTCCTGTCCGCGCAAATAAACTTTGGCGATCTTGCGGGTGTTGGCGATGTCGTTGAGAGGGTCCCCGTTCAGCACAAGGAAGTCAGCGCTCTTGCCTGGATCGAGTGTTCCATGATCCTGCAAACGCAAGAACTCAGCGGAAGTCACCGTCGCTGCGGTCAGTACCTGTGCGGGCGTCATTCCCGCCTCCACCATCAATTGCAATTCGCGATGGGCGTTGTAAGCGTGAAAATAATCCGGCACTGCCCCGGAATCCGCGCCGAAGCCGATTACCGCGCCCGTTTGATTCAGCTTCTGCAGATTCCGTTGCGTGATGCGATAGGTTTTCTGTGCCGCCTCCACCGCCGCTGGCGTGCGCTGGGCATAAGAGGCACGCACGCGCTCCACCAGCACCGCCGGAGTGGTTTCGCGATAGAGCGGATCGTCCAGCCAAGCCGC
>JALYJH010000387.1 GCA_030775415.1 Acidobacteriota bacterium
CCGCCCTCACCTCGAACGCCACTGACTGCGGAACAAAGCCGTCCTTCGCAACCTCCAGCCGGTACCGCCCCGGAGCGAGGTTCGTGAACGTATAACCCCCCAGAGAATCCGTCTCGAAACGACGAGCCCCCAACGTGCCCGCGGCCTGCATCGCGGCTCCCGACGGGTCTCGAATCGCCACCCGTATTTCCCCCGTAGTCTGCTGCGCTCGCAGGATCCCCAGCACTCCGCAAAAGAACACCGCCAGGCCCGTTCGAAAGCTCACAGTGAGAAATCCCCGCTGCGCTGCTCTTGTTCACTCTTTTTACAAAAAGATTGAACAACCCTGGCGCGAGCGGAATATTCAATTGCGCGCTCTTCCAAGGAAAGGATAGAGTCGAAGTGATCGCATGTCGTCCCCGTTATCAGACTCCGCCGCGCTGCCCGTTCTGGGGTCCCGGGCAAGCGTGGACACTCACCGCCTGCGCCTGGAGCAGGAAGTAGTCGACCTATTCGACGAATTCCGCCTCCCTCTCCTGCGCTATCTCTCCAGCTTCGGGCTCCCGTTTGCCGATGGCGAAGAAGTTCTGCAAGAAATCTTCCTCTCACTTTTCCAGCACCTGCAGCGCGGTAAATCCCGAGAGAACCTGCGCGCTTGGCTGTTCCGCGTGGCCCACAATTTGGCCCTCAAGCGCCGCTACCGCACAGGTCGTGATTTTGAGCACTCCGCATCCAGCGAAGGCCGGGCCATAGATCCCGCTCCCAGTCCCGAAGATCAAATGCTCACCAACCAAATTCGCCAGCGTGCCCTGCAAATTGCCAAAGCACTTCCCGAAAAAGATCGCCGCTGTTTATTCCTGCGCGCCGAAGGTTTGCGCTATCGCGAAATCGCCGGTATTCTCGACATGTCGCTCGGCGCCGTCTCTCTTTCCTTAACCCGCTCGCTCGCTCGCATCGCCCGCTCCACCCAACGGTGAAACCGATGAAACATCTTTCTGACCGGCATCTGCTCTTGAATCTCGAAGGCGAACTCCCGCCGCAGGAAAAGAAACGGGTTCAGGAACACCTCGAAGCCTGTTGGAAATGCCGCGCCCGCGCTCGCGAACTGGAAAGCGCCATCGCCGACTTCATAACCCTTCAGCAACAGGAACTCATCGCGGAGGCCTCGCCCTCCGCAGGCCCCCGAGCCCTCCTGAAGGGCCGCCTATCGCAACTTCCGCCGCTCTCACCCAGTTTCCCCCCAGCTCTCTTAAGCAGGCCTCTCGCTACTGCCGCGGCCTGCGGCCTGCTGCTTCTAGGTTTGTTTTTGGCCCGCACCGCAAGCCGCTCCGGCGACGCCACGCCCCTCGTCTCCACGCCCGATTCCCGCCTGACCCCCGGCGCCGCGCTCCTCGCAAGCCGCCAGGATGTCTGCGCCCAGTCCAGCGCCAATAACAAAATCGTCCCCGTGGCCCTCCAGAAAAAGGTCTTCGAAGAATACGGCATCCGCCGCGCCCAGCCCGAAGCCTACGAAGTCGATTACCTGGTGACGCCTGCCCTCGGAGGTGCCGACGACATCCACAACCTCTGGCCGCATTCCTACTCCGCCACGGTTTGGAACGCGCAAGTTAAGGACGCCCTCGAAGACCGCCTTCGCGAAATGGTCTGCGGCGGTAGCTTAGACCTCAGCGAAGCCCAGCGCGAAATCGCCACCAATTGGATCGCCGCCTACAAGAAGTATTTCCACACTGACCAACCCTTGTCGAACCCAGCTACCGACTCGCCAGCGCGGCAGTAAGCTTCAACCGCGTGGTCTCCAGATCCTCGGGCAGCACCCGGGTCTCGCCCACGGTCGTGATGAAACTGGTGTCTCCCGCCCAGCGCGGCAGTCCATGCAGGTGAATGTGCCCCGCAATGCCCGCCCCAGCCGCCTGCCCGATGTTGAACCCGAAGTTCATCCCGTCAGGTTTATAAACTTTGCGCAGAGCCGCCTCACATCGCTGCGCTACCCGCATCATCTCTTCCAGCGTCCCCACTTCGGCCTCTTCCAATGTTGAAACATGCGCGTAAGGAGCAATCATCAAATGACCGCTCGAATAGGGATACCGGTTCAGCAGGACAAAGCACAGCTCCGCCCGCAGCACTACTAAGTTTTTAGCGTCCTCGTGCGCCCCCTGCGCTACCAGACAAAATAAGCAGAAGTCTTTCCCAGGAGGAACTCCGCCCGCCGACGAGACATATTGATATCTCCACGGGCTCCACAAACGATCCATCGGTTAAGCGACCGGAGCCGCCTCACCGCTTGTTCCGCCGTGATCGTTGTTAACCAGATCCTTCAATTCCTTACTAGGCTTGAAGTAGGGAATACGCTTCGCCGGAACTTCCACGCGCGCCCCCGTCTTCGGATTGCGACCCACCCGCGGTTGCCGCTGCCGCGTCCGGAAACTTCCAAATCCGCGAATTTCGATTTTGTCCCCACCGCGTAAAGATTTCACCACGCTATCGAAGATCGCCTCGACGATGACCTCCGAGTCCTTCCGCGTCATTTCCACCACGCGCGAAACTTCCTCGATCAATTCGGCCTTGGTCATTTTACCGGTCTTCCCCTTTTCCGCGAATCTGCATCGCTTCCTCTATAGTCATAGTAGCGGCTGCCGCCTGCCGTTGGTAATCTTCCAGGCGCGTGCGTTCTTCGTCCTCAGCCACAGCGCGGAGGCTAAGCCCGATCTTCTTCTCGCCTTCATTTATTTTAATGATTTTAAAGTCGTATTCGTCTCCCCGCGGTAACGGACTCTCGGCACTCCCCTTATCCGGCATCGGCGGAATTTCTGACTTATGGCACAGCGCCTCCACCCCCGGCGCCAGTTCCACGAAAACCCCAAACGCCGCCCCCCGCGCCACCCGTCCGCGCACAATATCCCCGACTTCATGCGACCGAAAAAAACTCTCCCAAGCATCCGGCTGAAGTTGTTTAATGCCCAGAGAAAGCCGGTGGTTCGGGGCATCGATCCCCAGAATCACCGCCTGCATAACTTGCCCTTTTTTAACGATTTCCGAAGGATGTTTAATGTGTTTGATCCACGATAGATCGGATACGTGTACCAGCCCGTCCACGCCCTCTTCAATCTCCAGAAAGGCGCCAAAATCGGCCAGCTTCCGAACCCGCCCCTCCACCACCGATCCGATGCTATAACGCTCGCCCACCGTCGTCCAAGGATCAGCCTCCAGTTGCTTGATCCCCAGGGAAACCCGCCGCTCGCGCGGTTTCACTTCGAGCACCACAGCCTCCACCTGGTCCCCGGCCTTCACCAGTTTCCCCGGATGCTTCATCCGCCGGCTCCACGTCATCTCTGAGACATGGATCAGCCCCTCGACCCCCGGTTCAATCTCCACGAACGCCCCGTAGTCGGTGATACTCATCACGCGCCCAATCACTCGGCTCCCCGCCGGATACCGCTCCCCTAACGTCTCCCACGGATCGGGAGTCAGTTGCCGGATGCCCAGCGATATGCGTTCCTTCTCGCGATCGAACTTGAGCACTTTGACGGTAATCTCATCGCCCGGATGGACCACTTCAGAAGGATGATTCACCCGCCCATGCGACATATCGCTCACATGCAGCAACCCGTCAATCCCGCCCAGATCCACGAACGCCCCGT
>JALYJH010000388.1 GCA_030775415.1 Acidobacteriota bacterium
CTTCTAGGGCGATGTTCATGTCGAAAACTTCTTCGAGCAGCTCCGGCGGGACGTGCTTCGAAGGCAGGATGGCGTTTTGTTCGAGAAAATATTCGGCGCGCGAGATGGGGTCGCGCAGTGTGCGAAAGGCGTCATTGAGCATGGACGTCATTTCAAGCGACTTCTCTCGATCAGCGGCACTCGACCGGCTGAAGCGATCAGGATGCCATTGGCGGCTGCGCTCGTAAAAGTGCTTTTTGAGTTCTTCCGGATCGAGCGCGAGCTTAGGCGCGAGCCCCAGCGCATCGTAGAACCGCATCAGGCAGAAAAAGAGGTCCCGCAGCCGCAGCTTTTCTTGGCGTTGGGATTTTCGAAGACGAAACCCGACTGCATCAGCGAATCTTTCCAATCGAGCGTCATGCCGTCGAGAAACACCAGGCTCTTGGGATCGATGAAGACCTTCACGTCATCGAAACTTAGAACCTGATCCGTGGGCCGCGGCTTGACGTCGAATTTGAACTGATAGCTCAGGCCAGAGCAGCCGCCGCCGAGGACGCCTAGACGCAGGCCTCCGTTCACTCCTTCGCGCTGGAACGCTTCGCGAATTTTGCTCACCGCTTTGGGAGTGACCGTCACCATAAGAAATCTAAACTCGCGCGGCCGTTTCGGCGGGGACCGGCTTGGCTTTGGTTTTGTAGTCCGTAATAGCGGCCTTGATCGCGTCTTCCGCCAGCACTGAGCAGTGAATCTTGACGGGAGGCAAGCTTAGCTCGGTGACGATATCGGTGTTCTTAATGGCGAGCGCTTCGTCGACAGTCTTGCCACGTAGCCATTCCGTGGCGAGCGAGGAGCTGGCGATGGCGCTGCCGCAGCCAAAGGTTTTGAATTTGGCGTCTTCGATGACACCGGTCTCCGGGTTCACCTTCACTTGCAGCTTCATAACGTCGCCGCATTCGGGCGCGCCTACCATGCCGGTACCAACGTTGGGATCGCTTTTATCGAGCGAACCAACATTGCGCGGATTATTGTAATGGTCAACGACTTTGTCTGAATATGCCATGATGTTTTCCTTTTAGTGCGCCGTCCACTGCACTTTTGTCAAATCGATTCCTTCTTTGAACATTTCGTAGAGTGGTGACAGCTCGCGCAGCTTCTTCACCACTTCAATCACTTTACCCGCGACGTAATCCACCTCTTCTTCGGTGTTAAAGCGGCCGAGACCGAAGCGGATGGAGGAGTGCGCTAAGTCGTCTCCCGCCCCCAAGGCTTTTAAAACGTAGCTGGGCTCAAGCGTGGCCGAGGTGCAAGCCGAGCCGCTCGACACCGCGATTTCATTGATCCCCATCAACAGGCTCTCGCCTTCGACATACGCGAAGCTGATGTTAAGGTTATTGGGCAGGCGATGTTCCAACGTTCCGTTGATGTAAACCTCATCGAGCGAGTTCATCAAGCGGTCTTTGAGCTTATCGCGCAGGAAAGCCATGCGCTTCGCTTCTGCCGGCATCTCCGCTTGCGCGAGTGCACAGGCTTCGCCTAAACCAACGATGCCGGGAACATTCAAAGTGCCGGAACGCATACCGCGCTCATGGCCGCCGCCATCCATTTGCGCCGTCAATTGCACGCGCGGATTGCGGCGCCGGACGTAAAGCGCGCCCACGCCCTTCGGCCCGTACATTTTGTGCGCGCTGATCGACATAAGATCAATGTTGTCGTCAAGCACATTGACGGGAACCTTACCCACCGCTTGTGTGGCGTCGGTATGGAGCAGCACGCCGCGTTCGCGGGCCATCCGGCCGATCTCGCGAATGGGCTGCAGCACGCCGATTTCGTTATTGGCATGCATGATGCTGATCAGCACTGTTTTGTCGGTGATCGCGGCTTTTAATTGATCCAGGTCCACCAGGCCGTTCTGCCGCACTGGCAAGTACGTGACGCGGGTGCCGTGCTTTTCCAGACGCTTGCAAGTGTCGAGGATGGCTTTGTGCTCCGTCGCGGCAGTGATGATGTGGTTGCCTTTTTCGGCGTACATTTCAGCCACGCCTTTAAGCGCCAGGTTGTCGGATTCGGTCGCGCCGCTGGTGAACACAATCTCTTTCGAGATCGCGCCGATCAGGCTTGCCACTTGCTTACGCGCCTTTTCGGTGGCCTCTTCCGCTTCCCAGCCGAAGCTGTGGTTGCGGCTGGCTGAGTTGCCGAAGATATTAGTCAAGTACGGCCGCATCGCCTCAAACACGCGCGGATCGACCGGCGTGGTGGCGTGGTTGTCCATGTAGATGGGTAGTTTCATGCTGTTGCCGTTAGGTAGTCCCAGAAAGCCTCGTTAGTTGGATGTTTTGCAGCGGTGGCCGGACGCTAGGAATTTGCATTTCTTCGCTCGCCAGATCCGCCAGAGAAATATTCGCTAGTAAGCTCAAAATGCCTTCGTGCACTTTGCGCAGCGGTTCGCGCACCGGGCAGAGGGCGGTCTGATCGCAGCCGGCATGCTCGGTGAAGCATTTAGTCAGGATAATGGGGCCATCGATCACGCGGATGGCTTCGAGAGCCGAAATATTTTGAGCTTCACGCGCCAAGCGGTAGCCGCCGTTGGTTCCCTGCTCCGAAAGCAGCAGGCCGCCGCGCGCGAGCTTTTGCAGCACCTTCGACAAAAGCGGCAGCGGGATGCCGTAGGAATCGGCAATGTCTTTCGCCGAAGCACTGGGACGTTGATTCACTCCACGGCGCGACACTGCGAGATGGCGCAGGGCGATTAAGCCGTAGTCGGCCTTTTTTGTTAGCTTCAACATCCGCACCCAGTATATCAGACCAAATTGGTCTTGTCAGATCATAAAGGTCTGGAATCGGCTAGCTCCCTGAATTATGGGCTTATTTCTTGATGACGTGGACTTTATAAAGCTTGAAGTCACCCTCGTAAACAGTGGCTTCGATGTTGTCGCCGACTTTCGCGGTCTTAAAAACGTCGGCGTTGTCCACTTCGTACTTCATAGTCATGGCACCCATCCACCCTTCTACTTTTTCGCCGTTCACGGTCATGCTTTTCGAGGGGGCATCCAGCGATTCGATCTTGCCGTGGAAGGTGTAAGTTTTCTTGGCAGCTTGAGCCTTTAGTAAGATTGCGAAGGCAGGCATGGCGGCGGCGCCGGTGGCGGAAATGGCAAAGGCTCGTCTGGTCATACTCTCTTTTATACACTTTTGCTTTAAAGTGCGGTGCTGCTAGGCGGGGTGGCGCGGTGGGCACGCGATAGTTCCAGAATGCGATCGGCAGCGGCGTGGGGATTATCAATGGAGCGCATGACAATACGGCTGGATTCCCCGGCGGTTTCGAGCGATAGATTACCAATGTCGAGCATGCGCTGGCCCAGCGTCTGATCCACACGGACGTCCTGAATTTTTGTTAGTTCCATGGTGCGCGTGCTTTTCGAAAGTACGCCGGATTCGTAGCGCAGGCGGTCATCGAGAATGGTGAGTTTGACGAGACGGCGTCGCATGTGGCGCATGGCGAGGATGATCAGGCCGAGCAGGGGAATTGCCAGCAAGCCCCACAAGCGCTGGTCTTCATTGTGAATCGACAGCAGGTAAATGGCGATGCCGAGGGCCAGTAGGAAACAAACGATATAGCCGAACTTGAT
>JALYJH010000389.1 GCA_030775415.1 Acidobacteriota bacterium
GGTCGCCAAAAAACTGGGACCGGGCTCGACGGTGGAACACACCAAGTGGGGCCGTGGAACGGTTCTGCGCCTGGAAGGTACGGGCGAAGATACAAAAGTAACTGTGAGTTTTCCCGGATACGGGTTAAAGAAATTAATCGCGAAATACGCAGGGATCAAGGTGGAATGAACACAAAAAAAGTTACCGACAAAGACGAACGCAAGAAGCTCAAGCGCACAGCCCGCAAGAAAGCCGCTCCCAAGCCTAAGCGCGCCGCCGACGTAGCCCGCGGTTCGCAAAAACGCAAAGTAAAGAAGATGGTTAAGGGCCAACGTAAGCGCTAGGTAGCTAGCGTCCCCCGCGCTGGCCGCATGTCCACTCTCTTTCGTACTAAGAGCATCGCGGCATTAATCGCGGCCAGCGACCACCCATCTCATCGCCTGAAAAAATCCCTAGGGCTAGGCAGCCTGATAGCCCTGGGGATTGGCGTCGTAGTCGGCTCCGGCATCTTCACCCTCACCGGCACAGCCGCCGCCGGTCTAAAGTTCGACGTCCCGTCGATCCTCAAAGCTCCGGTTTTAGATTTGCTCCTGGGCGGCAGCCACGCCGTAGGTACCTTCGGACGCCCCGGAGCCGGCCCCGCCATCTCCATCTCGTTCTTGCTAGTCGCCCTAGCTTGCAGCTTCGCGGCCTTGTGCTATGCGGAACTGGCCTCGATGATTCCGGTCTCCGGCAGCGCGTACACCTACGCCTATGCCACCCTCGGCGAAATTTTCGCCTGGATCATCGGCTGGGACCTCATCCTCGAATACGCAGTCGGCAACATGGCCGTAGCCGTCGGCTTCGGCGCCTACTTAAACGATCTACTCGACAACGTCTTCGGCTTTCACCTTCCCTCCCAACTCACTCAACCAATTTTCATCGAAGGCAAAGCCACGGGAGCCTGGTTCAACCTGCCGTCGTTCCTCATGGTGATGCTCCTGACCTGGCTGCTAGTCCGCGGCGTCCGCGAATCGGCGCGCGCAAATACCATCATCGTAATTGTCAAAGTGGGCGCCATCCTCCTCTTCGTCTTCGGAGCCGCCCGCAGCGTCGACACCCACAACTGGCATCCCTTCATGCCCAACGGATATTCCGGAGTCCTCACCGGCGCCGCCATAGTCTTCTTCAGCTACATCGGCTTCGACGCACTCTCCACCGCCGCCGAGGAATGCCATACGCCCCAGCGTGACCTTCCCCGCGGAATCATGTTCACGCTGGTCATATGCGCCATTCTCTACGCCGCCGTTGCGCTGGTCCTCACCGGCATCGTCCATTGGGACACCCTCAACAACGATGCCCCCGTAGCCAACGCCCTCAAAGCCGTGGGACTCAACCGCCTTCGCTTCATCGTCACCGTCGGCGCGCTCCTCGGCATGTTGAGCGGAGTCCTCGTCTCTCAATACGGCCAGTCGCGCATTCTCTTCGCCATGTCCCGCGACCGCCTTCTGCCCGCTATGTTCTCCCGCGTGCACCCCACCTATAAAACCCCCGACATCAGCACTTGGATCGCCGGCATCGCCGTCGCGATCCCCGCCGGAGTCTGGGACATCGGCACCTTCGCCGACCTCACCAACATCGGCACCCTATTCGCCTTCATCGTAGTCTCCGCGGGTGTAATCATCCTGCGCCGTTCGCAACCCAATCAGGCCCGCTCCTTCCGTGTCCCCTGGGTTCCCTTCCTCCCGCTTCTTTCCATCCTCTGCTGCCTTCTACTCATGCTGAGCCTTCCTCTGGAGACCTGGATCCGCTTCTTCGTCTGGCTAGCCATCGGACTCGCCATCTACTTCGCCTACAGCCGCAAGCGAGCCGCCGAAGATATTATTCAACCCTAAATCCAATCGTCCGTTTCTTCTTTCGCTCTGGCTCCATCAACTGCCGCACCATCGTATACACCGCCGAGAGTTGTTGCCCATGTTGCTTCTGCTGTCTCTCCAAATCAATCATCTTATGCGCCAGATCCTTATGGCTCGCCAGCATCTCGCGCAGCTTCACAAACGCCCGTACCACCAAAATATTCATCTGCACCGCGCGTTCGCTCTTCAGCACCGAAGACAACATCACACTCCATGCTCGGTAAACACGAGCGGAAGATAGCGTCTTCCGCCGCGTCCCACCTTTGAGGTACCAATTTGGCACCTCAAACTTTCCGCCTCCTCAACCGTCAGTCTAAACATAAAATCTTCGGGAAACCGCCCCACATTCCGTTGCACAGCCCGATTCAAAAACTTCGTCTCCACCTGATACAACTTCGCCAAATCCGCGTCGGTCATCACCTTCTGCCCGCGAACCAAATAAATCCGCCGTTGGATCACCTCTACGGCAACCGGCATCCGTCGCGCCACCGCATTCGTTTTTTTAACCATGCTTATGAGTGCGCTCACCAGCCGAAAATTCCCACTTGACTTATGGCGAACAAAGGGCGAAAATCCCCTTGTGACACCCCTGGTTGGCATCGCCCGCCTAGCCGCCCAAAGCCCCTCCCTCGAAGCCAAGCACCGCACGGAATACTTCAAGCTCCCCACCCGCAAATACATCTCCCGCTGCACCAGCCCCCGCATGCCCTTCCGCTGGATGATCAATCCCTACCGCGGGTGCGAATTCGGCTGCAAGTATTGCTACGCCCGCTATACCCACGAATTCATGGAACTGCGCGACTCCCAAGATTTCGAAAAGAAAATCTTCGTTAAACATTTCGACCCCGCTGCGTTCCGCTCTGAACTACGCGCGCTGCCCATCGGGGAAGCCATCGTCATCGGCACCGCCACTGACCCCTATCAGCCCGCCGAACGCAAATACCGCCTGACCCGCGCGATGCTCCATCAGCTCTCGCAATCCGCGGGGCACTGCGTCTGCCTGATCACCAAATCGGATCTCGTCGCTCGCGATATTGATCTATTCCAGGAAATCAGCCGCCGCAGTCATCTCACTTTAGTCATTACGATCACTACGCTCGACCGTGACCTCGCGCGCTTGCTGGAACCGCTTGCTCCCCTACCCGGCCTGCGTTTGAATGCTGTCCGCAAACTGAGCGCCGCCGGCCTTCGCGTGGCCGTCAACCTGGCCCCCATCATGCCCTTGCTGAACGATGCCGAACCCAGCCTCGATGCTGTCGCCAAGGCCGCCGCCCGCGCGGGCGCGGTGCAACTCGGAGGCAATGTCGTCTACTTAAAAGACTGCGCGCAAAAAGTCTTCTTTCCGTTCTTGCAGGAGCGCTTCCCGTCGTATCTACGCCGCTATCAGGAACGCTTCGAACGCAGCCCTTATCTCAGCGGCGCCTACCCGGAAATGATTCGCGAACGCCTCCAGCGCATTCGCCGCCGCTACGGCTTAGAAGAACGCAAGCGAGAGCCAGAGCCCGAACTCTGGCCGCAGGATCCGCAAATGACGCTATTCTCATGAAGTGAATCAAGAGAGCGAAGGAACTCACGAAGCCTACATGCGGATGGCACTGAGTCTAGCCCGGGAAGCGGAAGCCGCCGGTGAAGTGCCCGTTGGCGCCGTGCTGGTTTTGGATGGCCAAGTCATCGGCCACGGCCGCAACGCTGCCATTGAACGAAGTGACCCCACCGCCCACGCCGAG
>JALYJH010000390.1 GCA_030775415.1 Acidobacteriota bacterium
CCGCCAGCTTCGTGTCGTGCAGGAAGGATGCGGCCCACTGTGGATCGTTGGTGGGCAAGCCGATTACGGTAACATCTTTCTTCCAACTGTAGGCAGACATGTGGCGCGCGGCTTCCTCGCAGTGGCTGCACGCGGGATCATAAAAGAACAGTAAAATATTGCCTTGGCGGATGTTATAGGGCTGGCCGTCGACGGTAATGGTTGCAGGCACCTGAATGCCGCTCTGGTGGATGTTGTTATAGGCGAGACTCGCACCCGAGAATACGGCGATGACCACTAGCGCGACGATAGGGAAACGCAGGCTGACGGGTTTGCGGGAGAACCATGCGGCCAGGAGAGCGGCTAAAAGCATGGCTCCGTCCTCGACGAAGAGCGCGGGGGTAACGGCGCGCTTCAGCCAGGGGAAGCAACTGCAATCACGGCCGACCAAGGCTTGATACCGCAGTCCAATGTACCCCATGAAAGCGACCAGCATCAATGCGATGAGCCACGCGCCCCAGCGGCGGTAGCGCGGGATCAGCACCAGAATGCCTCCCAGAGTTTCGGCAATGCCGAGCAGGATCACGAGCGGCATGCTGCCCCAGACCGGCACCAACAGCTGCTCGAACATGGTTTGGACCTGAAACGGGACCACCATTTTGGCGATGCCGGTGGCTAGGAAAATGATGGCGACGGAGATCGCGGCGACGTGGCCGACTACGGTTTTCCACGCTGGCAGGTCGAAGCTGCTGTCGCCTAAATTGGCGGTGGTGGTAGCGCTCATACCTGCAATTCTAGCCGGATTGAGGGACTCCGTGTCAGAATAGCTGTTTGGCTTTCCGCAAACTGCGAGTCCCCGCATCCAGCGCAAATCTCGGCCCCGCCTTTGACGCGCTGGGGCTGGCTTTGGGTGTGTACCTGGAGTGCCGCTTTCGCGCGGCGGATAAATGGAGCATTCGCGTCAGCGGGCGCGATGAAGCGCTTATCTCGAGCGGCGAAGACAACCTGATTTGGCAGACGGCGCTGCGGATTGCTGGCGATTTGCAGCGGCCGATGCCCGCGATCGAACTACAGCTGGATAATCAAATTCCGCTCGGTAAAGGGTTGGGATCGAGTGCGGCGGCGCTTACGGCGGGGGTGGTGATCGCCAGTTCCATGCTGGGGCTGCGCTGGCCGCGGGGACGGGTGCTTGACGAGGCCGCGCGCATCGAGGGGCATCCCGATAATGTCGCGGCTTGCGTGCACGGATCGATTGTCGCAAGCGCGACGGACGCCAGCGATGTCACGCATGCCGCGCGACTGGAACTGCATCCGCGTTTCGGAATTGCGGTAGTGGTTCCAGATTTTCACCTGCCCACCGTGGAGGCCCGGCGGGTGCTGCCGCAGACCTATTCGCGGGCGGACGTCATTTTCAATATTCAACGCAGTGCGTTGTTGATTACGGCCTTGGCCACTGGAATTACCGACGCTTTTCCGACGGCGCTGGAGGACCGGCTGCATCAGCCATATCGCGCGCATCTGGTGCCGGGGCTGGATGAAATCTGCCGGCTGCGCATGAAAGGGCTGCTGGGGTGTGCGCTGAGCGGAGCGGGGCCGTCGATTTTAGTTTTTTACGAACGCGGTTATGAACACGTGTGCCAATCCGTACAGCACGTATTCACGGCGCATGGCAAAGATTCCGAGATCATTCTGACGGACCTGGCCACGCGCGGCTACGAATTAAGCTAAAGAAGTGCCGACGCCTTTGTCCAATCACCTGGCTCTAGAGAAGAGCCCGTACCTTTTACAACACGTCCACAATCCGGTGGATTGGTATCCCTGGGGCGAGGAGGCGTTTCAAAAAGCGCGGAGCGAAGACAAGCCGATTTTTTTATCGGTGGGATATTCGACGTGCCACTGGTGCCATGTGATGGAGCGCGAATCGTTTGAGAGCGAGGAAATCGCTCGCGTTTTGAACGAGCACTTCGTTTCGATAAAAGTAGATCGGGAAGAACGGCCGGATGTGGATCGATTGTACATGCTGTTCGTGCAGGCATCCACCGGGAGCGGCGGATGGCCGATGTCGGTGTGGCTGACTCCGGAGCGCAAGCCATTCTTCGGGGGCACGTATTTTCCTCCCGACAATCGCTACGGGCGGCCGGGATTTAAGGCGGTGCTGGAGCAACTGGCGAAAGCGTGGCGGCAGGATCGCGCGCGGATTGAAGACTCGGGCGATAAGGTGATCGAGCAATTGCGCGAGTATTCCGGTTTGGGCGCACAGTCCGGTGACGCCGGGCGTGAAGTGCTGGACCGGGCCTTTCAGGGATTCCGGAGAATGTTCGATTCGGCGCTAGGGGGATTTGGACGGGCGCCTAAGTTTCCGCGTCCCAGCATTCACAATTTTCTGCTGCGCTATTATGCCGAAACTAAACAGGAAGAAGCCCTGGAGATGGTGCTGAAGACGCTGCGTGAAATGGTCAAGGGCGGTATGAACGACCAGATCGGCGGGGGTTTTCATCGCTACTCTGTCGATGAGCGCTGGTTCGTGCCGCATTTCGAAAAGATGCTGTATGACCAGGCGCAGCTGGCGGTGTCATATCTGGAGGCATTTCAGATTACCCGTGACGGGCAATATGCGGCGGCGGCTCGCGACATCTTCACTTATGTATTGCGCGACATGACGGACCCGGAGGGTGGTTTCTATTCGGCGGAGGACGCGGACAGCGCCAGCGATCCCACTGATTTGCAGCACAAGAGCGAGGGAGCGTTTTATATTTGGCGCAAGCAGGAAATCGAGGAAGCACTGGGGACGCGCATCGCGGAGATGTTCTGCGATCGTTTTGGCGTGGAGGCGGGCGGGAACGTGGAGGAAGATCCGCACGGGGAGTTTCGCGGCGCAAATATTTTGTACCAGGCGCGCGCGGTGGAAGATGCCGCGGCGCGCGCCGAATTGCAGCAGGCCGCGGCGAAACTTTTGGAGATTCGCGGGCAGCGGCCGCGTCCGCTGCGCGATGACAAGGTTTTATCGTCGTGGAACGGGATGATGATCTCGGCGTTCGCGAAGGGTGCCCAGATTCTGAATGAACCCGTGTACGCGGAGGCGGCGCGCGCGGCGGCGGATTTTGTGCGCCGCTATTTATGGGATGACGGGCGGCAAATACTGCTGCGGCGGCATCGCGGTGGGGACTCCGCCATTAATGGGTTTTTGGACGATTATGCCTTCTGCGGGTTAGGGCTGCTGGATTTATATGAGGCTACTTTTGACGCGCGGGATTTCGAGTTCGCGGTGCGGCTGGCGGAGCGGGCTATCGAACTCTTCGGCGATGTAGAGAACGGAGCGTTTTTCAGCTCGACGGAAGACGGCTCGCTGCTGCGATTGAAGGACGACTACGATGGGGCGGAGCCGTCCGGGAACTCGGGGATGGCGCTGCTGCTGCTACGGCTGGCGCGCATGACGGATCGTGCTGATTTTCGCGCGGCGGCGGAGCACACGCTGCGGGCTTTCGCGTCGCGGATGGCGGAAGCGGGGACGGGCGTGCCGCAGATGCTGGTGGCGCATTCGTTCGCGCTAGGGCCTCCGCAGGAGATTGTGCTGGCTG
>JALYJH010000391.1 GCA_030775415.1 Acidobacteriota bacterium
CCATTAAACTGGGCGCGATGAAGCGGAACACTTGCCAGAAGGGAAAATTCCAGGGCATCACCGCCAGAATCACGCCCATGGGCTGGTAGTGCACGTAGCTTTTCGCGGCGCCGGTGTCGATGATTTCATCGGCCAGGAACGTTTCCGCTTTCTCGGCATAGTAGCGGCATCCCCAGGCGCACTTAAGCGCTTCGGCGACGGCCGATTCGAAGGTCTTGCCCATCTCCAGCGTCATCAATTTCGCGACGCTTTCTTTTTCCGCTTCGAGCAGGTCGGCGGCCTTGTTCATCATCGCCCCGCGCTCCGCGAAGGAAAGCTTTTTGAAGCTCTTAAAAGTCTCAGCCGCCAAAGCGAGCTTGGCTTCAATCTCGGAAGCGCTGAGCGCCCGGAAGGTCTTCAGAACCTCTCCCGTCGCGGGATTAGTGGTTGCGATAGCCATTTTAGTTTTGGATTACCTGTCGTCTGTTGAATGACTCAACGGCGCCTTCAGGATAACATCCGCGCCGCGACCGCAAACCCTTTTTGCCGAGGCGAGAATCCGGACGACAGGGGCGGGAACGCGGCGGGGATGCGCGCACGTTCAGGTCTAACCGCGCGCGCGAAGGGCTTCTTTCACGCGTTCCGGGGTCAGGGGAATTTGGCGAAGGCGGGCGCCGGTGGCGTCGAAGATGGCGTTGCCGATGGCGGCGGCGATCACAGTAATGGCGGTTTCGCCGGCGCCCGTAGCTTCCTCGTCGGGCCGGTTCACGAGCACGCACTCGATCTTGGGGATTTCGAAGCCCAGCGGGAGCGAGTGATAAGTACGCCAATCGACGGACGTTATTTTTTGGTCGTCCCAAGTTACTTCTTCACCGAGTGCGCGGCTCATGCCTTGGAGGGCGCCGCCTTCAGCTTGGTTGCGCAGGCCGTCGGGATTGGAGATAGGTCCGGCGTCGATGCCTACGGACATGCGTTTCACGGAGACCTTGCCGGTATCCTGATTCACTTCGACTTCGACGACGATGCCGGTGTAGCCGTTGTCGCCTTCGTACGCCACGCACGCTACCCCGCGGCCGGTTACGACGCCGGTTTTGGGATTACCGGGTTTCGGCGAGGGGCGGGTTTCCCACTGGGCGGCCTTTGCGGCAGCGGTCAGGACTCCGATTACACGCTCATTGTGCAGGTGGCGCAGGCGGTATTCCACTGGGTCGGCTTGGACGCGGGCCGCTAGTTCGTCCATGAAACTTTCATGGGCGAAAGTATTCTGCAGGCGGGCGGGAGAGCGGAGGGGTCCGGTCCAGAAGGGGGAGAGGAGGTTGTGGACCAGCGCCTTTTCGCTTTTTACGGTGCCGGTGCCACTATCGGCGTCGCCTACGCGGCCGGCCATGTAGGAGGGGACTCCGTTGGTGTTGTTGTTGTAAGTCTTGGGATCGCGGGCAGGGCCGCGGGAAAAGGGCGCACGCTGGTAGCCGATGAGCGTCCCGGTGATTACGTTGCCGGGGGCTTCGGGGCCGGGGCGGTTGCCGAGGCTGGGGGTCCAGGCTTCGTGTTCCCAGGCAATGATGTTGCCTTTGGCGTCGAGGCCGGCGCGTTCATCGATGGTCCAGGCGTTGCCGTAGTTTTCCCACGCCATTTCGTCCTTGCGCGAGAGTTGCACGCGGACAGGTTTGCCCACGGCTTGGGAGAGAATGGCGGCATCATAGGTGACCGTATCGGCGCCGTTGAGCCCATAGCAGCCGGCGCCGCGGCGGAAAATGACGCGGACGTTTTCGGGCTTGAGGCCGAGGATCAAGGCTCCAGTGGTTTTTTGATACCAGACGCCCTGCGTGGGTGAATAGAGCGTAGCTTTGTCGGGCTGGACGTCGGCGACGGCACAGGAGCTGCCGATGGAACCGTGCATTTGATAGGGGTGATAGTAAGTTGATTTGAGAACGGTGGCGGCGGTGGCCAGGGTTTGTTCAGTGTCTTTGGAGTCGACTAGTTTCAAATCGCGCGAGGGTTGTTTGCGGAGGGACTCGTGAAAATCCGCTTGTTTGGGCAGGCCGGTGCCGGGGGTCCAGGCGACTTTAAGCTTTTGGGCGGCTTGGATGGCTTGCCAGGGTTTCTCGGCAACCACTCCCACAAAGTTTTTGCGCGTGACCACCTTTATAAGGCCGGGCATGCCTTGCACGGAGGCTTCGTCAACACTGATTACGGTGGCGCCTACGGCAGGGGGGCGCACGACGCGGCCATGCAGCATGCCGGGAAGGCGCACGTTGTGGACGTATTCAAAGCGTCCGGTGGCCATGGCGGGCATGTCGGGGCGGCCGATGGGTTTGCCGAGGACGGTCCAGTCGGCTGCGGGTTTGCGTTTGGCTTGCTTGTCGAGGGTCAGGTTCAACTTCTTGCCGTTTACGAGTTGGGCGTACGTGACCTTTTTTGACGCGTCGTTTTTTACGCTGATTGCGCCGTTCGACGCGGTCAGGCGATCGACGGGCAGGTTCCACTGCTGTGCTGCCATCTTCAGTAAAGCTTCGCGCGCTGTGGCGCTGGCTTGCGCAAGGTTGCCATGGTTAAAATTCGCGGGATGGGATTGGCTGCCGGAAGTGTAAGCCTGGTCCGGCGTGAGAGCGGTGTCGCAGTAGATCAGCTTCACGCGCTCGAAGGGGACGGAGAGTTCTTCGGCTACCAATTGTTGCTGCGCGGTGGAGATGCCCTGGCCTAATTCTTCTTTTCCGCTGAAGGCGGTGATGCTGCCGTCAGCAGCGATAGCTAGCCAGGAATCCACCTGATCGATGGGCGGGGCGCCGGGGAGCGGGGCTTGGGCGAACTGGGCTTGGGCGGAGTCTCCTCCCAGCATGCGGAAGCCGATTACGAGGGCTCCGGCGCTCTTTAAGAAGCTGCGGCGATTGAGTTCAGCCTGGGCTTGCGAAGTCATTTCGCCACCTCCTTCGCGTAGCGCTGGATGGCTTGCTGCATGCGCACATGCGTGAAACAGCGGCAGAGGACGCCGGAGAGCGCTCGCTGGATTTCTGCCTCGCTGGCCGTGGGATTCTTGTCGAGGAAAGCTTTGGCGGTGAGAATCACGCCATTCAGGCAGAAGCCACATTGGGCGGCTTGTTCGTCGATGAAAGCTTTCTGGATGGGGTGGGGCTTTTCGGGGGTGCCGAGGCCTTCCAGGGTCACAATGTCCTTGCCGGCGACGGCGCTTACGGGCGTGATGCAGGAGCGGACGGCGGTGCCGTTCACGATGGCGGTGCAGGCTCCGCACTGGCCCAGGCCGCAGCCGAATTTGGGGCCACGCAGTTCGAGGTCGTCGCTCAAAGCGTAAAGCAGGGGAGTGGTGGGGTCGAGATCCAGAGTATGGGTCCGGCCATTGACCTTGAGATTGACAGCGCTCATATCAGCTTCAGGGTAGAGGGCAAATGCGCCCGGGTCAAGGCATCCCGATTCAAGCGTGGAATGGAGAAAGGCAAGCCGGTGGGAGCGGTTCGGCGCGCAACGGATTTCGATTATGATACAGTGATTTCGTTGACACCCAAGCGCTGATTCAAGCTTGGCCGGAGGAGGTT
>JALYJH010000392.1 GCA_030775415.1 Acidobacteriota bacterium
CCGGTCCTGCCGCGACCTCGCCTTCCGCGCCTAGGGTCAGCTTATCGCCCATCAGGCGTTCGGCACCGCGTCGATTCATCACGAGCATAACGACGTCAGTTTCAGAGCCGCCAATCTGGAAGCCAACGCTGCCGCCTTCCACGCGAATCGCCGCCGGAGCTGACCAGCCGCGCGCCTTTTCGTTACGGCAGGTAATAAAACCCTTGCCGAACTGCCCGCCTACAATGAAAGCCCCTTTCTTGAGGCCCGGAACAACAACCGCGCATTCCGCCTTTTCCACCAAATCCTGAGGGATGCCTTTATCACCGGCGTTCATAAGTTCAGAAAAAACGGCCGAGGCCTGGGTCAGGCGCTCGTTGGCTTCTCTTCGTTCCTTATCGCTGGGGGCAGCGAAGAGGCAGGCCGTCACTGTTAAAAATCCTAGGGTTTTACGCATGTGGGGATTCTCCTTGCGGATATCATCAGCAATTATTTTGCCGCATCTTAAGCCCCATGCGTGCAACAGGCGCTCCAAACCCCTGGGGCTAGTGGCTGAGCACCGTTTGCGTTCCCTGCAATTTTGACCTGCGTTTATGGCAGTTTTGTCAATTTGACCGGTTGTGTTACGGAGGCGATGCGGAGCTTGTGATGGGCGGCCAAGGACGCCAGATCCTGGGCATCAAGCGACTCCGAACAATCCAAGTCCAGGCCGTACATCAATGAGAGCGTGTTCAGACTGTGCCGCAGCCCCAACATGTGTCCAATCTCGTGGACTGAAATTCGGTACAGCGCGATAGGGCTCAAGGGCACGGCCGGATTGAATACAATCCAGCCCTGAAATCCCAGCCGATCTGGAAACTGTGAACGGGCGGCCATGTTCCAGGGCTCCGGTTCAAATAAATCGCGCTGTCCGTCCACCAGTTCTATGGAACAATTGGCGCTATTATCCTCGTGCCAGTCCATCTCCAGAACGGTAGCCCAGAAATTCAAAGCCGCTTTGAATGCATCAGCTAACGCGGGGATAGACGTTGCCAACCGGACGCCCAGGTCCATCCGCCCGTGTTTGAGGAGTTCCGCGTGGCGTGCGCACGTAGGATAGTTAGCGGTCCAATTCACGCTGGGCTCCGCATGCGCTTGCCCGCCCAAGCTTATCCATAGGAGAAGCAGGGAGCCAGCCGACCGCCACATTTCAATAATGTAGCGTTATCCGCAGCCTTCCACCCCTAGGAAAGCGCCCGAACCGAAACGAAAATTGACCCTATCCTGTTAGTTAGTTCGCGGTCGCCTTCTGATCTCTCACCTGGACTTCATTTACCACTTGGGCCACGTTCGGGACCTGCGCCGCCACTTTCGCCACTTCCGCGCGCTTGGCCTCGGAATCCACCGCGCCTTTGAGCACCACCACGCGATTTTTTACATCGTATTTCAGGTTCGCATTCAGACGACTGGCCACTAAAGCGGCGTCTAAGTTCTTCTCAATCCCATGATCCAGGTCCGAGTTGACTGTTTTCGCTTCCTTTTCGACGCCGGCCGGAATGACAGCCACCTGATTCGCAACCACTTGTCCACCTGCAACGGCTTGCGCGGCCGCCTGCGCCTGACGCTTGGCATCATCGCTCGCTACGTGCCCACCCAAAGTCACTACTCCGTTGTCGCGATCGTCGCTCACAGAAACATCCTTGAGACCCGCTTGATTGAGCGAATCCCTTACCGCGCCCGTGACGTCCGGCGATTTCGTAGAGTTCCGCGCACACCCCGTTAACGCATAAACAGCCAATCCGGCCGTAATCATGGAGAACGCTGCAAGTGCTTTCATAACAATCCCTTTCTAGCGAACATGATTGAACAAGAACCAGAGGACGATCAGACCCGTCGGGACTCCCAATAACCACGCGCCAAAATATTTCATAACGTGATCTCCATCTAAATTCCGCGACTTGCTCGTTCAGTTTCAATAGGTTACCTTTCATCCGCCTCGAATGCGAATGCACAACTTGCGCCTGACGTTTTGTTGTAACCTCAAGGGCGGTCACCACCTCTATTGAGGATCCGGGTGAGTGCCCGGGATACATCCGCCATTGTGGAGAATGAACCATGCCCCCTACTAAAACTGCGAAAAAACCAGACGCCAACGTACTCCTTGAAACCCTGGTTGCCTTTAAAAAAGGCGACTTCTCGGTTCGCATGCCGGTAGATCTGGTGGGCATGGAGGGCAAAGTCGCCGACGCGCTCAACGACATCCTTGAGCTGAACGAAAAGATGGCGAACGCGCTCGACCGCATCAGCCGGTCCGTCGGTAAAGAGGGGAAAATCGCGCAACGCGCCTCTATCGGCTCCGCCAGCGGGGGCTGGGCCGCCTGCATCGACTCCGTCAATAGCTTGATCGGCGACCTTGTCCAACCCTCCACCGAAGTCGCCCGCGTGATCGGCGCCGTGGCTAAGGGCGATCTCTCGCAAACCATGTCGCTCGATGTTGACGGCCGCCCTCTGCGCGGCGAATTCCTGCACACCGCGCGCGTCGTGAACACCATGGTGGATCAGCTCAACTCCTTCGCGTCGGAAGCCACCCGCGTGGCCCGCGAGGTGGGTACCGAGGGCAAACTGGGTGGACAAGCCGTTGTAACCGGCGTGGCCGGCACCTGGAAAGATCTCACCGAGAGCGTGAACTCCATGGCCAGCAACCTGACCAATCAGGTTCGCAACATTGCCGGCGTAACCACCGCTGTAGCCAAAGGCGATTTGACCACCCGCATCACAGTAGACGCCCGCGGCGAAATTCTGGAATTGAAAAACACCATCAACACCATGGTCGATCAGCTCAGCTCCTTCGCCGCCGAAGTCACGCGCGTGGCGCGCGAAGTTGGCACCGATGGACGCCTGGGCGGACAAGCCGAAGTGCGCGGCGTAGCCGGCGTGTGGAAAGATCTCACGGATTCCGTCAACTCCATGGCCGGTAACTTAACCAACCAGGTCCGCAACATCGCCGAAGTCACCACCGCCGTAGCCAAAGGCGATCTCTCGACGCGCATCACCGTGGACGCTCGCGGCGAAATTTTGCAATTGAAGAACACCATCAATACGATGGTCGATCAGTTAAGCTCGTTCGCCGCCGAAGTCACGCGCGTAGCCCGCGAAGTGGGTACCGAAGGCCTGCTGGGAGGCGAAGCCGACGTCCCCGGAGTCGGCGGCACGTGGAAAGATTTGACGGACTCCGTCAACTCCATGGCCGGCAACCTCACGGCGCAAGTCCGCAACATCGCCGAAGTCACCACCGCTGTAGCCAAAGGCGACCTGTCGCGCAAAATCACAGTAACGGTGCGCGGCGAAATCCTCGAGCTGAAGAACACCATCAACACCATGGTCGATCAGCTCAGCTCCTTCGCATCGGAAGTCACCCGCGTAGCCCGCGAAGTCGGTACCGAAGGAAAACTCGGCGGACAGGCCAAGGTAGAAGGCGTGGCCGGAACCTGGAAGGATCTTACCGATAGCGTGAACTTCATGGCCGGCAACCTGACCTCGCAAGTCCGCAACATCGCTCAGGTGACGACG
>JALYJH010000393.1 GCA_030775415.1 Acidobacteriota bacterium
ATGCAGTTCGAAGACACTCCTGATTTTTTCCGCAATCGTATCAACCGTGTACGTGCGTCGTGCGCCAGGTGTTGCCAGGTGAGGGGCACTGGTGTTCGCCGCAAGAATCGCATGCGCCGCCATATACGACGCCCTTTCAAGCTGCTTTCCGTTCATTGCAAAAACTCCTCAATGTGAATATTGCACTTGAGCTGCCACAGGAACGAAACAGACGCGCTCCCGCGAGATCTAATTTACAAGGGGCCTAACGGTATGCGGACATTATTCTTAACTCTGGCAGCGACCGTCAGCGGCCTCGCGCAAACGAACGATTTGGTCCCAGCGAATCCGCCCAGCGCAGCTAGTTCCCTTCCGGCGCCGCCCCCCGCGTTCACGGCGCATGATCGCTTTCGATGGGTTGTGCTAACTACTGTCGGGCCGAAAAACCTCGCCGCTGGCGTCTTCGTCGCTGGCCTTAAAACCTGGCGCGACAACCCCGAAGATTACTCCACGCATTGGGACGGGTTTGCTCGCCGCTATGCCGACCGCCTGGCTGCGGGAGGCACCAGTCATATCTTTGAAGCGGGCTTCGGCAGCTTGTGGGGAGAAGATCCGCGCTACTTCCGCGCTGCCGGACAACCGCCGCCCACCCGCATCGGCCACGTGGTGAAAATGGCCTTCGTCACGCACAATCGCAGTGGAGATCCGCAGCTAGCTTACGCGCGCTACTTGGCCGTGCCCGCCGGATTGTAGTATCCAACACTTGGCAGCCGGATTCGCCCAACACCAGTGGCCGGATATCAGCGCAGATCGGTTTGGCGTTCCTGAGCCGCATCGTCAGCAATGCCTTTACGGAGTTCACGCCGGACATCCGCCAGCGCTTCAGGCATGATCGCAGCGCCGACGGACATTGACAGATTGCCGAAACAATTGCCCGGCCCCCGGCTCCAACGATGGAGGACTCAAAAATGAAAATTCAAGCAGCAGTCTTGGCTCTTGCGTTCGCCGCGGCCACGGTTGTGTCCGCGCAAGCGCCCGATAATACGGGAGTCAATAAGCGCGATCGCGCGGCCGGCGAAGCCACCGCCGATCAGCAGAAGAACAATCGCTCGGATTTGGATCTCACGAAAGACATTCGTAAGTCTATCGTGAACGATAAATCGCTTTCCACGTACGCGCACAATGTAAAAATCATTGCTCAGAACGGAACCGTCACGCTGAAAGGGCCGGTGAAGTCGGACGATGAGAAAAACGCTATCGTCTCAAAAGCCGTTTCCATCGCAGGCGGAGCGGACAAGGTCGTCGATCAGATGTCGGTGAAGCAGTAACTCGGATTTCAAAATCGGATTTCAAAAAGGAGCACTATGGCAGGAAAAAACACAGCAGTTTTTGGAATTTATAAGAACTCCGCGGCCGCTGAGCGCGCGGTGGACCAAGTCCTGGCGGCAGGTTTTTCGAACAACGACATTTCAGTGTTGTTGCCGGATAACCAAAGCTCCAAGGAATTCGCACATGAGAAAAACACCAAGGCGCCGGAAGGCACCACCACCGGAGCCACAGCCGGCGGAGTGATTGGCGGAACCCTCGGCTTGCTCGCCGGTATCGGCTCTCTCGCGATACCGGGAGTCGGTCCCTTCATTGCGGCAGGCCCCATCATGGCTGCATTGGCCGGCGTCGGCGTCGGCGGTGCGGTGGGCGGCGTCATCGGCGCTCTGGTGGGCATGGGGATTCCGGAGTACGAAGCCAAGCGCTATGAAGGGCGCATTAAGAATGGTGGCGTCCTGCTATCCGTTCATTGTGCCAGTTCCGAGGATATCGACCGCGCCAAAGAGCTTCTCAAACAGACGGGTGCCGAAGACATCGCCTCGGCTGGAGAGAAGTCGGCCAGCACGCACGGCGTGGATACCGGAGTGCACTCGCATCGTTAATTCTCCGCGAATCGGAAGAAATAAACAAAAATGGGCGCCGCGGGAATTTCCTCGGCGCCCATTTTTGTTTTCTGAATTGATGCAGAAGCTAAACTAAACCGTTCGTCCTCGAAACAACAGCAGAACCAAAGCCACCAGCAGAATTACCCCTAGTCCGCCCGCCGGATAATAACCCCAGCCCGAGCTATAGGGCCACGTGGGTAAACTTCCGACTATGAGCAATACCAGAATGATCATCAACACGGTACTCATGTTTGCGCTCCCTGTGGGTTAGCGTCCCACGACCGTTAGAGCGGAAAGCCGCGCCCCTTGTTTCAGCAGCAAAAAATGCTCCAACAAGAAAAGTTTTCTGCCGCTATGAAAAGTAACTCCTTGTTGCCTAAGAACTTTTGTGAACGGCCCGCAGCGTGCAATCTTCACAGCAGGAGGAGCGACGGATGGCTTCCAACATCGCAGTTTACGGGCTCTATAGCGATCGTCTGACCGTAGAAGAGGCGATTGAGTCACTGAAACAAACCGGATTCCGCAATACCGATATCTCCGTTCTTCTTCCCGACAACGCTGGCAGCAAAGATTTCGCCCTCGCCAACAGCACCAAGGCACCCGAAGGCGCCATCACCGGAGCAGGCTCTGGGGCGGTCCTCGGCGGCGCGCTGGGATGGGTTGCCGGAGTTGGCTTGCTCGCAATTCCTGGCCTGGGGCCGTTCATTGCCGCCGGACCAATCATGAGTTTGCTGGCGGGCATTGGAGTAGGCGGAGCGTTGGGCTCGCTGGTAGGCGCGCTGATAGGAATGGGGCTGCCCGAATACGAAGCCAAACGCTTCGAAGGCCGCATTCGGAATGGCGGTATTTTGCTCTCGGTTCACTGCGATAACGCGGAATGGGTCAAGCGCGCCAAGCTGGTCTTGACAAATACCGGGGCCAGCGACGTGGCCTCCGCTGGCGAAGCGCATGCGGATTTTATGGTGACGGAGAAACCATTGCCCAGATCAACCAAACAAGGAGTATAGAAAATGCTTTGGACAATCGCGGTAATTCTGTTCGTATTGTGGGCGCTGGGATTGGTTACTTCCTACACGCTCTCCGGCTACATTCATATCCTTCTGGTCCTAGCCGTTGTCGCCCTGATTATTGGTGTGATTCAAGGCCGGCGGCCCGTTGTTTAGAGCCGGCAGAGCCAGAATATGACTGGGCACACAGTTGGCGGCCTACTGCTGCTGTCGCTTTCGGCAGCGGCATGGGCCGCCGACCGTGCCATCCCGCTCCCCACCACGGAAAATATAATCGCGGGTATGCGGGCGGCAAGGGAGCGGAATCGATCCCAGCTTCGTCCTTACAAAGTAGTGCGCGCGTATGAGCTATTCGGCCGGGACCAGAAAAGCCAGTCTCAAGTCACCGCGTATATCGGCTATGTTCCGCCCGACGTGCAGAACTTCACCCTGCATCGCAACCAGGGTTTGACGTTGGGCGAAACAATCGTTCGCAAAATATTGGAGAGCGAGAAAGATATACTCACCCATCGGAGCGCCAGCGACGTTTCGAACAACAACTATTACTTTCGGCTGCTGCGCAGAGATGTTCTCAATCACCAGCCGTGCTACGTTCTGGAAC
>JALYJH010000394.1 GCA_030775415.1 Acidobacteriota bacterium
ACTAGCCGAGCTTTGTGCCCGCGAAGGAAGCGGAACCCCGGCCGAGCGAATTAAGGGCTGCGTTTGGGTTGTCGGTGCGCTACGCTGCACCTTACTCAACTCGGCGGGCGTTACCGGCTGTCCTGGATTGTCCATCAGCGCAGTCCGCTGTTGCGCGAATGAGACGGCTGGAGGCGGTGGCGTCACTCTCGCGATAACCGGGCGATTTAACGCAGCGGCGGGTGGCGCCACGGCTCCCGCAGCGCGGCCTCCAAGTACAGCCGTTCGCTCAGGCGCCACCATGGATGTCTGCTGGACTTGGGCGTTCTCAACGGCGCTAGGCGGCACGCGTACCGCGGCTTGCGCTACTGGCCTTCCACTCACCATTGCACTCTGTGGAACTGCGGTCACCGCCCCAGTTACATGCTGATTTACATAGGTGGTATTAATGACAGTCTTGTTCACTACGGTGTTGTTGTAGACGTTGGTGACTGTAACGTTGTTCACAATGGTGTTGCTGACATTGGCCCGATTGAAATACGCGGGACTAGCGTGATAGGAAGGCACCCAGACCTCACCGACTCCCAGGGGAAACCAGCCTACGGCGACTCCAGCTCCGCCGCCTCCCCCGATCGAGAGCGCAGCTCTAAATCTCGCTCCCCCCACCCATGCCACCATCGCCGGAGCGTACACGGGACGCGCGGCAATTGGGCCGGGAATCCAGCCCCATTGCCCAGCAACGAACATCCAGCGGCCATAGTGGAACGGGGCATACCCCCAGGGCGCGTCGTCTACCCAGGTCCAGCCCCACGGCGCCACCCACGCCCAGTGTCCATCGTGGTACGGCGCCCAACCAACCGCTACTCTTGAAGGAACCCACATGGCCCCATAGGTCGGATCCTCACGCCAAACCCCCGCTCCGTCGAGATCGGAGTAGCCGGGCATCTCGCGCGAAACGTACTTTGCCGATTGCGACATATCCTCGCGGCGATCGCGTTCCTGACACCAGTTGTCGAACGGATCCCCAGGCGGCATCGGGCCGCGATCATACGTGGGCCGCGCCCCATCGGTCCCTGCGCTCGTGATACGAACCTGCTCACGCGGATGAATGGTGAATGCCTCTCCGCCGGCGGTTGACTCACCTTCGCCTGCGCGCACGGTAACGATTGTGGCATTGCCCTGCTCATTGACCTCCACGCGGTATTCGCCAGGACGGAGCAGCGAGAACGCCACCTGAGGAGTGTCGATTTCAACCGTTTCGTCGTCAGCCAGTTTTCGCAGCCGTATGCTCAACGAACCGACCGAGATCTGGACCTGCGCCGTGCGATCATCCAGGTTCATGAATGCAAAATTTGTATGGCCGTTAAGCCGGAAAGCGGCGGAGCCGATGTGCATTTCGGCACGCGCACCGTTTTCAGTCCAAAGACGGTCGCCAGTGGTGAGCGGGCGGTTGAGCGGCGCGGGGATCCAGTCCTCAACCCCGGCCGGTTCCAAAGAAACCGTACCGCTTAAGAAGCTCAGCCGCGCCGCGCGAGTGGGTGGGTCATTCTCCTGGCCGAATGAAAGCAAGCTAGCAAGCGCGCTCACCGTGGTTACAGCTAGTAGTCGTTTCCCCATGTTCCCCTTTTCCTCCTGAACCACTAACAATATGACGTATTCGAAAAGAAACTACATCCAGTTCAGCCCAGGCTGATCTGAACACTGCAGAGGCTCAAGCACGTCTCATACCTTTCCTAAGTTACTGTTGGCATTAGAGATCTTAACGTAGTCCGATGGCCAAAAACCACCATCATGGTTGAGGAACAGCATTCCGCGAGATGGTCTCACCGTTGACGCCTCTTAGCGGTTAGAATGCCATTCCGAAAAACTGAGGACACCCGGCTATCAGCGCGATCTCGAATGACGGCGTTCTACGGTGAGATGGGGATTGTGTGGTGACCCGCCACCCGCATTGAAACATGTTTGGGTGGCGTCCTCTGTCCCGAGGTTTTTTGGGCGCAGGGATTAACTTTCGTCCGTCACGCTGATGAACTTCGAGGATCCTTTTAGATGCGGTGGGTACCGCGTACCCCATTCCTCATGATGTTCGCGGTATTCCCGCAAGCGGCTTAGGTCATCCGTCAGAACATCTCTGTCCCGGGCGGAAAGCCGGTTATTATGAAGGACCGATGTGAGAGCGTACAAATCTTGGAATTGCTGCCTGTGCGTTCTCTTTATGTCGCTGCACTTCGCGCATCGTGTCACCCCTCCGTCTGAGTTAATATAATCCGCTTATGAAGAAAACAGAAAGCAGTCTCCCGCCGGCAGACAATATAGCTACCGTGGTGAAACTGGAAGAGCGGTTTCTCGAAGAGCGCAACACTGTCGAGAGGATTGGCGATGCGATCGGCTCTTTCGCGGGAAGTATGTCGTTCGTAGTGCTGCATGTTATTTTTTTTACGCTGTGGTTCCTCGTGAATGAGAAGATTGTTCCAGGACTCCCGGCGTTCGACCCTTATCCTTTCATTCTGCTCAGCATGGTCGTTTCGGTCGAAGCTGTTCTTCTATCAACCTTCGTCCTCATGAAACAAAACCGGGAGAGCAAGAGAGCCGAACAACGGCAGCAGCTGACTTTGCAAGTCGACCTTCTCGCAGAACAGGAGGCGACTAAAATTTTGCAGTTACTCCAACGGGTTTGTTACCATCTCGGGCTTGACGACCTCAACCAGGATCATGAGTTGAAAACACTCACAAAGAATACCGCGGTAGATGAACTTGCCGAGGAGCTAAAAAGAACTTGCCAGGTACGTAAACTAGTCAAGGTGTGGTTTCAGCTTTTCTTGCAGGGGCGATGGTTTTCAGGTGCGCGAAAAGCTACGAGGCGGGCGGCAGCTCGCCGACCTGTCCATCGCCATCGTTACTTCGTCGCCAGCCAGAAGCGGTAAATACGGCACCGGCATCATGGGCGGAGTTCGGTACATCGAGGAACTTCTCGTATTTCGCGGTTCCTCAGTACAGTCGGGGGAGCGGGCAAAGAGACTGATGCTTACACAACACGTCTGAAGCACTTTCCGAAAGAACCACCGTCAATGGAAGATTAGTATGAGGAGCTGGGGTTCTCACGAGATGACTTGAGTAGGTACTTAGTTGCTACTCCTCTTCGGCCGGGTCGGCTTTTAATCAAGCCGGAAGCGATGGAGCGCAGTTTCTTTTCCGCGCCCTCTTCCTCCGTCAATGACTCTTTCAAAAGCCTCACCACGTCGCTCGCCCCGAGCCGCTGTGCCAGGCTAATGGCGGTCAAGTACCCCGCCATCTCGTAATGCTCGACGCGGCTGCCCGCGCCGATAATTCCGAGATCGAGCACAATTTCGTTGCCTTCTTCTTCAAGAGCCTCTGCGCCTTCCTCGATCACGCCTTCCAATCCCATACATTTTTTTCCACTTGGCTTGAACTCGAGGAGTTTGGCGACTTCTTCTAAGCGCCGGACCTGGCCCTGTGTCTCAACGAGATGGTCCTTAAAAGCCGTTTGAAGTTTCGGATCGTTTGCCCCCTTCGCC
>JALYJH010000395.1 GCA_030775415.1 Acidobacteriota bacterium
CCTGGGCGTGGGAGTGATGGTGAAACCCGCCGACGTCAAAGTGGTCAAGATCGCTTCCTCGGCATTTCCCAAGGGCGGATTTTCCAAGGTAGAGGAGGTTCTCGACCGGCCGGTGATTTCGAACATCCTGCTCGAAGAGCCAATCCTTGAAGGGCGCCTGGCCGCCAAAGGCAGCGGGCTCGGTCTGGCGCCGACCATTCCGGTTGGCATGCGCGCCGTGACTGTACGCGTCAATGACGTCGCCAGCGTCTCAGGCTTCGTGCTGCCCGGGATGCGCGTCGACGTGCTGGTGACCGGCCACCCGCCCTCGGCTGACGGCGACATGACGTCTACCGTATTGCAGAACATGCTGGTGCTGTCGGCCGGAACCACGATTCAACCAGACGCCCGCGGCCAGGCCATTCAGGCCCCTACCGTAACTCTGCTGGCAACCCCGCAGCAGTCGGAAACCTTGACGCTCGCTGGCAACGAAGGCCGCCTGCAGCTAGTGCTGCGCAATTCGAGCGATCAGAACGTCGAAGCCACCACCGGACGTTATATCAATGAGCTCTACGGCGCGCCGCGCAAGCTCGCGGCCTCCCCGGCGCCCAATCCGGCTCCCCGGCCGATCGTGATCGCTGCGGCTCCCAAGCCGCCACCGCCCCCCCCGCCGCCGCTCGACCAGATTGTCGTGATCCGCGGCACCACCAAGACTGTCGAAACCATGCCCACGCGAGTGGCGAATTAAGGAAGGCACCGACATGAATCGCAATTTGAAATCAAACAAGAGCGGCCGTTATTCACCAATGGCGTTCCGCGCCGCGCTGGGCCTGCTGGGAATCCTGCTGGCCGCCGCCTCCGGTTCCGGCCAAAGCGCCGAAGAACTGCGTCTGACCGTTGGCAAGAGCGTGGTCATTGACTATCCCTCCGATATCCGCCAGATCTCGACCAGCAGTCCCGACATTGTCGACGCCTCGCCGGTCACCACGCGCGAGATCCTGCTGCATGGCAAAGGCCTCGGCAACGCCACGCTGGTGGTGTGGAGCAAGACGGGAGAACGCACGTTCTATAACGTAACGGTTGAGCTGAACCTCGATCCCCTGCGCAAAATCTTGAAAGACACCTTTCCTAACGAGCAGATCACGCCGGCCAGCTCGCGTGAATCGCTGAGTCTCAATGGGATCATCTCGAGCAAAGACGTGGGCGACCGCGCCGTGGCGCTGGCTGGACCCTTTGCGAAGAACGTGGTCAACAACATGCAATTGGGAAATCCGCCGGTTGAGAAGCAGATTCTGCTGCGTGTCAAATTCGCCGAACTGGACCGCAGCAAGGCGGAGCAGTATGGGGTCAACTGGATCAGCCAAGCGGGCCAAACCAACTTTTACGCTTCGACCCAGCAATCCGGTATTTCCTCGACCACAACCAGCGGCTCCGGCGCGCAGACCGTTTCGGTGGCGTCGGCTTTGAATATTTTTGCCTTCGATCCCAAGTTGAATCTGGGAGCGTTCATTTCAGCGTTGCAATCGGAAAGTATTTTACAGATCCTGGCGGAGCCGAATCTGGTCACCACCAACGGCAAGGAAGCTTACTTTCTGGTCGGCGGCGAGTTTCCGGTCCCGGTACTGCAGGGCGGCGGCAGCGCGGGAGCGGTCACGGTCCAATTTAAGGAATTCGGCATTCGCTTACGCTTTACCCCGGTGGTCACCGGAAACGGCACCATCAAGCTCCACTTGACGCAGGAAGTATCGACCATCGATACCGCCGATGGCGTAACCTTCAACGGCTTTGTGATTCCCGCCATTTCCACGCGGCGTACCGAATCCGACGTGGAACTGGGCGAAGGCCAGAGTTTCGCGGTTTCGGGACTGCTTGACAACCGCGATACCGAGAGCTTTAGCAAACTGCCGTTTTTGAGCTCCATACCGGTACTAGGCAACCTGTTCAAAAGCAAAAATGTAAATAAAAATCGTACCGAGTTGGTGCTGCTCGTGACGCCCCAGGTAACCATGCCGCTCGGCCCCAACGAGCCGCGGCCGGAGATCGCCTTTCCCAAGGACTTCCTGGTGCATTTGAGTCAGGCCGACATTCAGGCCGCCAAGGACAAATCAGGTAAGAAAAATTAGCAGGGCGCGCCCGTGGGCGCCCAGGGAAGTTGCCGGCATGAGCATACCTGTCCAAAAAGACTCGCAGATCACCGCGCTCCTGATCGCGCCCAACCGCGACCTGGCCCAGCAGTTTGTGGCCACGCTGCCGCAGACCCGCGCGTTTCAGATCCTGGCTGATCTCAAGAGCTATCCGCCGGCGCAGACGCTCGAAATCCGCATTCGCCAGCTCAAGCCGCACGCCATTCTCTTGGATCTGGCGACGGATCTGACGGTGGCGACCGAGCTTATCCGTTTCATCACCGGCCTGACCCCCCCAGTACAAGTGGTGGGGCTCGATACCCGCAACGACTCCGACGCGATTCTGCAATCGCTGCGCGCTGGAGCCACTGAGTTTTTAGCGGCCCCCTTTGAACTCGCTTCGCAACGTGACGCCATCGCGCGCCTGCGCCGTTTGTGCGGTTCGGAAGCTCCGGTTAGCCACGAAGCCGGACACGTCGTCGCTTTTTCGAGCGCGAAGCCGGGTTCCGGCGCCTCGACACTCGCCACTCAAACCGCTTTTGCGCTACGCCGCTTGACGGGCCAGCGCATCCTGCTTGCCGATTTCGATCTGACCGGCGGCACCATTGGTTTTTATCTGAAGCTGAGCCACAACTATTCGGTGGTCGATGCGCTACAGCACGCCGAGCATCTGGACGCGACGCTGTGGAGTTCGCTGGCCGTAAATCACGGCGGCGTCGATATTCTACCTTCGCCAGCGGCGCCCTACGCCGAACCGGTCGACTCCGGCCGCCTGCGCGTGCTGATCGATTATGCCCGCCAGCTATATGACTGGGTGATTCTCGACCTGCCTACGGTCTTCAGCCAGATGAGCTTGATTGCCCTCGCCGAGTGCGAGCGCGCGTATCTGGTGAGTACTTCCGAGTTGCCCAGTCTGCATCTCACGCGCAAGGCCATGTCCATGATCACGCAAGTGGGTCTGCCTAAAGAACGTTTCGAGGTCCTCGTGAACCGGGTAGAGCGCCGCGACGATATCGGAGCTGCGAATCTCGAGAAGCTGTTTAATTGCCCGGTGCACGCCAGCCTTCCCAATGACTACTTCTCGCTCCATCGCGTGGTGACTCTGGGGCAGCCACTCGGGGCGGAAGGAGAGCTGGGCAAAGCCATCGAGAAATTGGCGGTGGGATTATGTGCTGCCTTCGAAGAAAGCAAGAAGCCTGGGCCCGGAGCGCGCGAGTTGAAACCGGCGTTGTCCCACGCCTGAGGACGCACCAACTTGAAAAATGCCAGCAGATAGGAAAATTTAACCAACATGTTTCCCACCACCGAGATCGCCAACAAAAACACCCAGCAAGTTTCCTGGGAACAGCGCCTGCTCAAGAACGCCGGCCGCCAGAAGACCAACCTGAAGCCGGAATATCAG
>JALYJH010000396.1 GCA_030775415.1 Acidobacteriota bacterium
TTGAAAGAGACTGGAGCCGAAGATATCTCCTCGGCCGGCGAAAAAGCCGTGAGTTCGCATGGTGTGAATACCGAGACTGTCGGTAGGGTCTAATCGCTTCGCCCAGAGTTAGGGTCGCGCCATGGCTTTATGGCTTGCGGCCCTTTTTCTCCCACTGGCCCTCGCGGATGGAATGGTAACAAGTTGTACCACCGAGAAATCGGCTCGCTTATGCAAAAGTTGCCGTTGCTCGATTTATCAGAAACAGTTCAGGACAGCGCCGCTCTCACGGATGTGGCAGGTATTCACATCGCGGTGGCCGAGGATGATCCGTCAGACCTCATGCAACTTGAAATGGTCTTGGATCAAATCGGTTTAGCCTACACCCTGACGGTCGCACTGGACGGCGAAGAAGCGCGAGATTTTATTTTAAAACGCGGCCGATATCGGGGTTTTCCACCAGCGCAACTTATCTTGATGGACATGCATATGCCCAAACTAACAGGGCTGGAAGTCCTACGCTCCATCCCAGATTCGGCTGAACTGCCCGTGTGTATACTGACAAATCGCAACGCGAGCGGGAATTGGTCGAGCGGCATTTTGCTCCCAAGAAAGTATGTTACATGACCAAACCAATAGACAGCGCCCGCCTCCTCGAGTGCTTCCGATTCCACGATCACTTGCGAAATTGGACAGAGCGCTTCGTAAAAAGCTAAAACAATCCTTTCGTTCAGAGCGATAACGCAATCCGCACCGCGCCATCTCCGACAACTATCCTCACATGTTGTAAGCTGACCGACCCGGCCGGCTCGAAGGGCTTTAGATCGCCGGCATGCGGAACGTGAATCGCGTTTCGTGTCCGGTGGACGCAGCAGCGAGCGTCCACCCATGAGCAAGAGTGATCTGGTGGGCGATATATAGTACAGGCGTGTTCCGGGGTCTGGGACTTTCTAGGAGGCCGAATTGTCCTGGCTGTTCTGGAGAGTGTTGGCATGTCTTACGAAGATCCACGCTCAGGTAGGGTTTTTCAAATCTCCGATATCGTCAACGGAGCAGATAACGGGACCGCGTACACCACAGCAACCACCAAATCAGGACAAGCTGTAAGGGAAGACGCCCCCACCTGAGCGCCGGCGGAATCGAGCCTGCACCGGCCTCCGCGGGATGCATCGCCATGTAAACGTTGGCCGGGAAGACCGCGATTAAAAGCGCCACCAACCCCCACGCTGCCGCCCTCCGTGTTGCGGGCACAAACAGGCCTAGGCCGCCGAGAATTTCAAAAGCACCGCTTAACCGCACCACCCCCGCCGGCCACGGAATGTAAGGCGGCATGATCCTCAAATAAGTCGCGGGCTTGATGAAATGCAACGATCCCGCCACGACGTAAAAGATGGCGGCACCCATTAGGGCTATCCTTTGCCTCGTGGATAGGATTCGCAGACGGGCCAAGGCTGAGCGTACCACTGAAATACGCGGCAGCGTAGGCAAGGCGCACTGTCGATTTGACAAGAAGTTCCGCTCTGTCGGGGCCTAACTTGAGTTCTTCGATAACTGTTTTCGAAATCTGGTAATGTCTCCGTGCGAAGGAGGCCTGGCCGTATCGCTTGTTTTACGGTGGAACACCAGCGCACCGGAATTCCCCGGTCCGCGAATCCTAGCGATCGGGCTCCGAATCAAAATACTGTTTCGGCCCTTGTCGTCGAGGATACCGGAACAGCTCGGATTGGCAGTCTGCAATTCTTTGATGAAGCACAACCTGGCAGCAGGTGAGTACGACCGGCGACGCGAGGAGTCGCGCGGGACGGCCCCAAAAAATCACAACGGGTATGATAAGTAGCGAGCAGACAATATCCATGGAAAACGCCACGTTAACCACTTTTCTCCCGCGCGCCATGAAGAACCTCATTGGACAACTCCGCGACGGAATCTTCAGCATACGTCAGCTCACTGGTGCGAAACGGACGAATGGCCATCTGGACAACAAACGCTCGCTTTGGAAGTAGTATCAGCATGTCCCGCTCGCTGCATTATTCCCGAAGCCTAGGCATCACCTGAATTAAATGAGTACTCTGTCTCCATCAATCCGCGCCTGGGCCGAGCGACTGCTGGCAGCGGAAGCAGCGAGTCCTTCTGCATCGGAAGCGCACATACACGTCGGTGTGCGAGTTTCCGAGAAATTGCGAGTCGCCCTGACACGATTGGTTGGAGCAGATGGTTTTGCAGCCCTTCAGCGGCGCGCACTTGCGCTGGCCCGAAGAGAGGTTCATTCCCTCCGGACCGTCACGATAACTGCGGAGGGTCGCCTGGAAGGAATGGAAGAGGCGGATAAGGACGGTAAGGCGGCAACCGCGATGACGGCGAATTTGCTCTACTTGCTGATCACCTTCATCGGGGAATCCCTAGCTCTCCGCCTGACGCGCGAAACCTTTCCTGAAACGGCCGGCCAAACGATTCAAGAGTCCCAGGAGTCTTAATGAGCAACGAACCAACTCAAGGAAAAGAACGGGTCACGATTCGGAAAATGCCCACTGGTGTACCCGGACTTGATGAGATCCTCGGCGGCGGGCTGCCCGAATACTCCTTCAACATTATTGCGGGTGCCCCGGGATGCGGAAAGACCACCTTGGTCCATCAATACATGTTTGCGAACGCGACTCCGGAACAGCCGGCTCTATACTTCACGGTTTTAGGCGAGCCGGCCGTGAAGATGCTGCGCTATCAGCAGCAATTCTCATTCTTTGATCAATCCAAACTTGACGGTGCAATCCGCTTCGTAAACCTCAGCCAAGCCGTACTGGAAAAAGATCTTGGCGCCGTTCTAGAGGAGATAGTTAATGAGGTTGAGGCCCAGAACGCGCGGATTGTCGTAGTGGACTCATTCCGCACTGTAATTCGCAAAGCACAAAGTAGCGCTACCGAAATGGAGCTTCAGGGATTCATCCAGCGCCTGGCGCTGCACCTGACAACCTGGCAGGCCACGTCGTTTCTCGTCGGGGAATACATGGATGCTGAGATTCGGGACAATCCAGTATTTACAGTCTGTGACGGGCTATTCTGGCTTTTCCAGAGCACCGAGCGAAATTCCATCGTGCGCAAGATGCAGATCATGAAGCTGCGCGGACAGGCGTCTATCCCCGGGTTGCACACATTCCGCATTACCGACGATGGCCTCCAATCCTTCCCACGCACACTCGGCCTCTCAGAGGAATCTCGCTATGTAAAAGGTAAGCGGCGGGTTTCTATCGGCGTCCCTAAACTAGATTCGCTTATGGGCGGCGGCATACCGGATGGAAGTAGCCTGCTCGTCGCTGGCCCGTCCGGAGCGGGCAAGTCGATAATGGCATCACAGTTCCTTGCCGACGGTCTCAAGAAGGGTGAGTCGGGCGTCGTCGCCATCTTCGAGGAGTCGCCGTCAGATTTTCTCAATCGGGGCCTTAAGATCGGCCTCGACTTCGCGACCCCCCAAAAAGACGGCACGCTAAAGGTCATCTATATCCGGCCGCTAGATCTCTCAGTCGATGAGAC
>JALYJH010000397.1 GCA_030775415.1 Acidobacteriota bacterium
CCGCCACTCGGCGATCGGGTATTTCCAAGTGGGAGCGTTAGGCCCGGTTATCCCTGCATTGGCTATAAGGATGTCCAGCGATCCCAAAGCCTCTACCGTATCCCGCGCGGCCTTCTCAACTGCTTCGGCATCAGTGACATCAACGGCACAGATGTTCGTGCTTCCTAACTCGGCGGCGGCTTTTTGCAAGGCATCGCGGTTCCGATCCCACAGACTCACGCGCGCACCTTCCTCGATGAGCCGTTTCGCTATCCCGAAACCGAGGCCTGAAGCACTGCCGGTCACTATAGCGGCTTGTCCCTTAAAACGATCGTTCAAAAAATATCCTTTCCGGATTTGTCCAATGATGAATTGCGCTAGGGCCTCTACCGGCCGAGATCTCGAGCTGTTTTTCCCGCGATGCCCCAAGCCGTGCTCGGGACCTCGCGCACAAAGACCACAGGATCGCCGTGCGCGCCCAGGCCCGCGCTCCGGACTGCAGCGCCCAACTTGGCCTCAAGCAACCGTTTCAACTCTAAGCTCCGCCCTTCAATCAGGAACATCTCAATGACCGGGACATGTGCGAACCCGTTCAGCGGCCCGACCGGAGCGGTGGCGACTTCGTCGGATTGCTGAACGACGATGCGAACATTCTCAATCGGACCACACCCAGCCATGTGCACGGCTTCGGTGATCTTCTCGATGAGAGCTTTCGAGGATGCTTCGGTTCGTTTCGCCGGCACAATAACGCGAATGAATGGCAAGGCCTCTACCTTTATCCTTTGCTATACAAACCGCACTGAGACGGTTCCAAGATCCTGAATTCGCAAACGCACCGAGTCGCCCTGCTTCACGGCAATCGCTTCCGTGATGGCCCCGGAAAGCACCAGGCTGCCGGCGGGGATCTCCTCGCAGCGGGAATTCGCCATCATTGCTACCGCCGCAGCCGGATGGCCTAATACAGCCGCACCCGCGCCCACACCGGTGATCTCGCCATTTTTTTCCATCACAGCGCCCAGAGCGCAAAGATCCAGATGCGCTACTGGCGACATGGTTTCACCAATGACAAATCTGCTGGAGGAGCAATTGTCGGCAATTACACTGGGCAAATCGAATTTGAAGTCCCGATACCGCGAATCGATGATTTCGAGCGCCGGGACAACAAAGTCGGTGGCGGCCAGTACGGTTCCGACGTGGCACCCGGGGCCCTTGAGCGATTTCTTCAAGACAAACGCAATTTCCGGCTCCACTTTCGGGTGGATCAACTCTGCCATCTTTATCTCGCCACCGCTAGTGACCGAAAAGTAGTCGCACAGGAAACCCGTTATTGGAGAATCGACGCCCATCTGGAGCATTTTGGCCCTGGATGTCAGGCCGGCTTTGAAGCCCACCATCCTATGTCCGTTTCTTTCTTTGATGTGCCGGATTTGCTGCTGGATCAAGTAGGCGTCCTGGATCTCAATTTCAGGGTGCGCGTCAGTGATTTTTACAACTTCGCGGCCTTCCCTCTCGGCGGATTCGAGGAGTTCGGCGAGTTCTTGGATTAGTTGGGAGCTGATCATTACGGAGTTTTTAAATAGTCTTGGGCAGCGGTGGTCAGGCGAAGCGAACGCTGCAAGAACCTATTCCTCCTATGCCTATGCGGAAGCAATCGCCCGCTTTTGCGGGAACCATCGCCGCCAGCGCGCCTGAAAGAATTACTTCTCCGGCTTTGAGAGAGATGCCTAGTTTGCCCAAGTTGTTGGCCAACCAGGCGACCGCATTCACGGGACTACCTAAAGCCGCGGCGCCCGCGCCGGTCCCAACAATTTCACCATTCTTCTCGAAAACCATGCCACACAGCGACAAATCTATTCCGCGGGGGTCTACTGCCCGGTCACCCAGAACAAATACGCCGCACGACGCATTATCGGCGATAGTATCTTGAATTTTTATTTTCCAATCGCGGATGCGGGAGTCTACAATCTCGAAACAAGCCATAACGCTTTCGGTGGCCGTCAATACGTCCCAATTCGTTACCCCAGGCCCAGTCAAGTCACTCTTCAGCAAGAACGCTATTTCACCCTCGGCCTTAGGCTGGATTAAAGTATTGATGGGCACCGCATCACCGCTGTTATAAACCATCGAATCGAACAGGAAGCCGAAGTCGGGACGATGAACGTTTAGAGCCGTCATCACGGCCTTGCTGGTAATTCCAATCTTCTTTCCCACGATGCGCGCCCCGCTCTTCACGCGGTGTGAAAGCATTCGCTGCTGAACCAGGTACGCTTCCTCCACTGTCATTTCAGGAAACCGGTCACTGATTGAAGCAATGGGGATTTGCTTGATGAGAGCGTTGTGCAACTCATCTCCCAGTTGATCGATGGTCCTTGCGTTCAACGAAACCTTATCTCCCATTCGATGCATCCATGCCGTCAAGTGTGAAATCAAAACGCAAACTTGCTAGTTCGGGAAAGGGAGAATCCGGGTCGTTGAGGTTGATATCCCTGATCAAAGATGCTGTGACCCCAAATACCGTATCGGAATCGATGTACTGGTCGTTTTTCAGATAAACCGCAGTTGTGACGCGGCGAAATTGGGGAGCCTTGACGATAAAGTGAATATGCGCGGGCCGCATACCGTGGCGTCCTTGGGCGCGGATCAGGTCGCCCACAGGCCCGTCCATCGGGATGGAGTATCCAAGCGGCCGTATGGTACGAAGGAAATAGCGGCCTTGAGCGTCGACGCGAAACCTGCCTCGCAAATCAAGCTCTTCGTGGCGCTGAACGTCGTAGAGTCCTTCTTCGTCGGTTTGCCAAATCTCTACCACCGCATCGCTCAAAACCGCGCCGGCTGAATCCGTTACCCTGCCGTATAAGGCAATCTCCTGGCCCTTTACGTGAGGGCAAAGAGACGCACCCAATTCCAACCATGGTGGTTCGTCTACATGGAAAGGACCCAGGATGCTGGTCCGCGTCGCCCGCCTATTTCCGCGCAAATCGTCCAGGATATTGACTGCCGTCTCAAGACCAAGAACTTCGGATAAAAGAATAAACTCCTGCCGGTGGGGCGTGCATTTCTGGCCAACTTGAGTAAGGAAAAGCAGGCCCTTTAGAAGCTCTTCCGGCTTAAGATCCACCTTGCGTGCAAACGCATGCATGTGACGCAAGGCCTCATCCATAATTTCCTTCAGACGCTGGTCTGGAGTGTCTGACATCTGATCCAGAGCCACGTCAGTAATGTTGTATTGATCTAGTTCCCGCGTGACGGGCGAGGGAGTCACCCCTGGTGCCTCTGGCATCTCACCACCATACATTAGTCCGCATTTTATTGTCAAGGGTCTGAAACAACATGGGTTGCGTGGTTTGCCCTATGACTGCGGTTGGGATTTGATATACTGGCCGCATGGAATACGAGTCGGATCTCGCGGGCGAGGCATACATCAATCTCCGAGAACGTATCCTGTGCGGAGATCTCACCATTGGGGAGGTGATCTCCCGTCGCAAAATTGCTACTGAGCTGGGAATGAGTTT
>JALYJH010000398.1 GCA_030775415.1 Acidobacteriota bacterium
TCGCCCGTGGGCGGGTCGCGGTGGATTTGCAGACACTGCGCGCAAATCTCTTTCATCATGCATTGCATCGGCGAGTTGATGCTGCCGATCCCCACATGATCCGGCTTCAGATATTTCGCCAGCACCGTGTGCCGCGCTCGCGCCACCGCTGCCATCATGCCGTCGGACCCAATCGCCATCACCCGGTCCACCGCATGCAGCGGAATCGGCGCCTCGCCCAGGTCCCCGCGCCCATACGCCACGATCGCTTCGACGATATTCCCGACAAACGCCTTGTCCTGCGCCCGTCCCGGCGTGAACCCCGGAGCTTCATCGCAGCACCACACCACCACGTCAGCCGCCCGCTCAATCTCCTCGATCTTGTAGCGATCCGCGATCTTCTTATATCCCGCGAAGTAAATCGTGCGCGAGCCGTTGGCCCGCAATTGCTGCCCGATCGAAAACAATACCGCGTTGCCCAGTCCCCCGCCTACCAGCAGCGCCGTCTCTTCTTCCGGAGTCTCCGTCGGAGTCCCCGTGGGACCCATCAAGATCACTGGCTCGCCCGGCTTCAACAACGCGCATAAATCCGAGGATCCGCCCATCTCCAGCACGATCGTCGACAGCAGCCCCTTCTCGCGATCCACCGAAGCTCCCGTCAAGGCGATCCCTTCCATACCCAAAACCGATCCCCCCACCCGCGGTGCCAGCGACTCGAAATTTTGCAGGCGGTAAAACTGCCCCGGCAAAAACGCCCGCGCCGCCATGGGAGCCTCGACAATCACCTCGACGATGTTATGCGTCAGCCGCACCACCTCGCGCACCTTGGCGCGCAGTTCCCGGTTCAGCTTATGCAGCAGATCGGACGGCAGCGGACCCGCCGGAGCCCGCCGCGCCAACAGCCGCGACACCACCGGATGCCCCTGCTTCGCGCTCGCCATGGCCTTCACCACATTGCCCGCGAAGGACGGATGCAGGTCGCCGAAGAAGCTGATTCCGCGCCCGTCCGGACGAATCGACATCAACACGGAAACCTTCGACGGCTTCGCCAGCCGTTGCGGCTTCACCGGCTGCCCGTCTTCATCGACCGCCTGAAACCACTTGCCGTCCAGAAAAACGTTTGCCGAATCCTCGCGCGCCAACACCGTATTCGGCTGCGTCCCCGCCGCCACCAGGATGGAGCGCGCCGGCATGCGCACCCGCTCTCCCGCCTGCGTCTTTACCCATACCCAAAGCGCCGCCGCGTGGCCATACTGGTCCACTTCCACTTCATCCGGCGTCACGCTCTCCGCAAAGCGCACGCCCTCTTCGAGCGCCTTGGCCACTTCCTCGTGATTCAGCGTGTAGCTCGGAGCATCGATCAGCCGCCGCCGGTAAGCCAGCGTCACCCCGCCCCAGGAATGAATCAGGTCGATCAACTTCGGATCGCGTCCCTCCCGCGCGGCCCGTGCGCGTTCCTCGCGAATCGCCAGCGCGTGCGCGATAAACTCATCCGCCGTCGCGGCTTCTTCGGGAGTCCAGCTGGCGCGCACCTGGGCCTCGCTCTTATCCCCCGTCAGCGTTTCGTAGCGCTCTAAAAACTTCTCCACCTGCACCACGTAATACGCCATCGACTCCGTTGCCGTGTCGACCGCCGTCAAGCCGCCGCCAATCACCACAATCGGCATGCGCAATTGCAAATTCGCCAGCGAGTTTGATTTCGCAGCGCCCGTCAGTTGCAGCGCCATCAGGAAATCGGAGGCCTGCCGCACGCCGCGCGCCAGCCCGTTCTTCATCGGGATCACTGTCGGCCGCCCCGCCCCCGCGCACAGCGCCACGTGGTCGAACCCCAGCTCGAACGCGTCGTCCACCGTGAGCGTCCCGCCAAAGCGCACTCCGCCAAACATGCGGAATTCCTCGCGCCGCTCCAGCAACAGCCGGATGATTTTCAAGAAATTTTTGTTCCAGCGGACCGTAATCCCGTACTCCGCCACCCCGCCAAACCCCGCCATAACGCGGTCGTCGAGCGACTCATACAAATCGTTCACGTCGCGAATCGGGCGGAACGCCACCCGCTCGCCCAGCGGCGTCACGCCGGAAATCTTTTCCGGCAGCGGCTCGATCTTCAGCCCGTCGACAGCCGCCACCACGTGGCCGTCGTTCATCAGATGATGCGAAAGCGTGAACCCCGACGGCCCCAGCCCCACCACCAGAACCTTGTATCCCGTCGCCGCCCGCGGAAGCGGACGCGCGAAATTCAACGGATTCCAGCGCGTCAGCAAACTGTAAATCTCAAATCCCCAGGGCAGTTCCAAAACATCTTTCAGAGTGCGCGTTTCCACCTGCGGAATATCCACGGGATCCTGCTTCTGAAACACGCAAGCCTTCATGCAGTCGTTGCAAATGCGATGCCCAGTGCCCGCCACCATCGGGTTATCGATAATCGCAATCGCCAGCGCCCCAATGGAATTGCCGTCTTGCTTGACCGTATTCATCTCGGAAATCTTCTCGTCGAGAGGACATCCCGCGAGCGTTGTTCCGAACACAGTCGACTTAAACGATCCCTCTTTTTCCTTTAGCCCCGTCGAGCAACTGTCTTTTCCCTGGTTGTGGCACTTGATGCAGTAATGCGTCTGATCCAGTGCGCCCGTCAGGTTCGTCCCCGGGTCCGTCAGCTTGAAACCTTCGCGATGCCGCCAATGCTCCGCGGGAAGCGCCAACTCCGCCATGCCGTTCAACTGTACCGTCTCGACAGGCACCAGGTGCTCCATATCCAGCTTGTGCGGCACCCGGAACAATACTCCGTTCAGATGTTTGTGGCGCCCCGCCGGCGCCAGCGCCGCCCACGCCGCGTATTGCTGGGCGATGCTTAACTGCGCGCCGTGTTCCGCCTCCGCATCCAGCCACCGCGAAACGTACTCTACGTAACTCTGCTCCGTCAGCGGCTCTCCAAAAAGCGCCTCCAGCTCCAGCGCCAGCTTCGCGCCCGGTATGGCCGCGGCTTTCTCCGCGGTCATCCCGCTGATGGCTTTCTTCTGCACGAACTTCCGCTTCAGCGCATACAGCGGACTCAGAGCATCGTGCTTCGCCTGCAACTCCCGCACTTCGGGCGCAATGCCGAACAACTCGCCGATGAAATCCTCCACATGCGGAGCAATCGCGATAATCAACTCCGATTGCGCCTTGCGCGCCAGCGCCGCGGGATCCTTGCGGGCCTCCCGCAATTTTCCAAGCAACGCCTGGTCCGTCGCTTCTAACTGGTGACAAAACGCAGCGTCCAGCCGCACCAATCCCTCGCGGCCGTACAGGTCTTCAAACGTGAATCCAAAAGCAGGCTGGAAACGATCTTGGTCAGTGTGCATCAAAGTTTTAATCGGATAGAGTTTAATCAGACAGAGTTAATTCAGATAGACAAACGCGGGCGATGACTTTTATTATCTCATGCGCGCTCAGGAAGTGTCCCAAAATCCATCAAATGGCGGGTTTACGGCGGGAAATGCGCTCCCTAGCCTGTGAACAGAGCTCGTGCCG
>JALYJH010000399.1 GCA_030775415.1 Acidobacteriota bacterium
GCCTTCCACATATTCGCGCCAGGGGCGGACGATGCGGTCTTCCGTCGGCGCTTCGCGGGCGGCGCGGAAACCTCCCGCGACGCGGAGCTGCCAGATGCAGGCGGCCGAGAATAGAAATGAAAACGCGTTGAAAGCGAAGGCCAGATGATAACCGCCGATGACTGCAACGCCTCCAAGAAAGGAGCCGATGGCGAGCGCGGTCCACTGCGTGAGCTGAGTGAGGGCGTTGGCGGTGTGCAATTCGTCGCGGGTGGCGATCGAGGGCAGAATCGCGGCGCGCCCGCTGGTGAAAAAGGGAGACGCGAACATCAGGAGTCCGCTGAGAAAGTAAAGCAGCCAGGTGCGGCCGCGTGGAATGGCGAAGATGAAGGCCAGGGCGACGGCGGCGCGCACCAGATCGCTGAGGATCATGATGCAGCGGCGATCCATGCGGTCGAGGAGGACGCCGGCGATGGGTCCCGCGGGGAGCATGGAGATGGCGCGCGACAGTAAAATCGCAGCGACCACGAGGCCTGAGCCGGTGTTGGCAAGGGCCACGCTGAAGACGGCGATGTTGTTGAAATTGTCGCCAGCTTCACTGACAACCTGGCCGATCCAGGCAAAACGGTAGTTGCGATTGGAGCGCAGCAGCGACAGAAAGCCGCCGGATTTCAAGAGAGGCTTTCCTCCCGCTGCGTAATGCTTTTGAGGTAATCGAGATCGAGGTCGTAACCGAATCCGGGAGCGGTGGCAACGGTGATGGCGCCTTGGGTCGAAATCTCCACCGCGGGCTGAATGACGTCACGCGTCCAATAGCGGTTGCTGGCGGAGACATCGCCGGGAAGCGTGAAGCCGGGAAGCGTCGAGAGCGCGATGTTGTGGGCGCGGCCGATGCCGGATTCGAGCATGCCTCCGCACCAGACGGGGATGCCGTGGGCGTAGGCGAAATCGTGCACCTGTTTGGCGGCGTGGAAGCCGCCGACGCGGCCTAGCTTGATGTTGAGAATGCGGCACGCCTGGAGCGCGATGGCTTGTTCGGCGTGATGCGGAGTGCGGATGCATTCGTCGAGGCAGATGGGCGTCTGGATTTGGGCTTGCAGGATGGCGTGATCGACAATGTCATCGTGGGCGAGCGGCTGCTCGATCATCATCAGGTTAAATTCATCGAGGCGCTTGAGATGATCGGTGTCGGCTAATGTATAGGCGGAATTGGCATCGGCCATCAGCAGGATGTGGGGGAATTTGAGACGGACCTGGCGCACGACATCGACGTCCCAGCCGGGTTTGATTTTGATTTTGATGCGCTGATAGCCGGCGTCGATCTCGGTCTGGATTTTATCGATGAGCAGCGGAACGGAATCCTGAATTCCGATGGAGACGCCGCAAGGGATTTCGGTGCGGGCTCCACCGCCGATATGTTTCCAAAGCGGCACGTTGGCACGGCGAGCTTCTAAATCCCAGACGGCGGCTTCGAGTCCGCCACGCGCCATGAAGTGGGCGCGGATATGGGCGGTGCGCTGGTAAACTTCGGCGGCGCTCTCAAAATCGTGGTGAAGAATGCGCGGGGCGACGTAATCGCGAATCAGGGGCCAGATGGATGCGGTCCACTCTTCGTTGTAGAAGGGGTTTTCGCCGGCAGTGACCTCGCCCCAGCCGGAAAGGCCGCCGGAAATCACTTCGACCAGAACGATGGCGCGCTCATAGGTGCGGCTGAAGCTGGTTTCAAAGAAATGCACCAGCGGCATGCGAATCTGGCGGAGAACGATGCGATCTATTCTGAAGGCCATGATGAAAATAAGTACGTGCCGGATTCGGGGGAGCGCTCGAAGCCGGTGACGGCCAGGCCGGCGTCGAGATTTTGCTGGAACAGGCTGGCGACACGCTGTTGGATCTCGATCACTTCGGCGGGGTCGGTGCGGCGGAGGCGGTCGAGGCCGGTGGGGACGGGGATGCGGGCTAACGTCGTCGATTCGCGGCGCGGGCGGTTCAGATGCCATTCGGCGACGCAGCGATCGGTGGGCAATCCGCCTTGCAGGCGGCTGGTGGTGACGCCGTAATGATTCGGCAGATAGCGGCGAATGATGGCGCCGAGTTTGGCGATGTTGAAATAAGCGTTCTTGATTTCGAGCGGATCGAAAGTCCATTCGACTAAATCAAAGCCGCGCGCGAGGGCGTCTTCGCGCTGCGCTAGTTTCAGCATTCGTCCGGCGCCGCAGTCGCGATATTCGGGCAGAACGCCAAGCATGTGGCTGTGCAAATAGGCGCGCTCGGCGGCGCGAACCCCGGGGATCGCCACGCAGAATCCGCAGAGGAAATTGTCATCGAAGGCTCCAAGGATTTGGCCGCCGATGTCGCGGGCGACTACGAAAAAGCGCACGGGCAAAATATCGAGATCTTCCCAGCCCCAGATCATGCGCTGGAGGTTGACGACGTCGGCGAACTCGTGGCGGCCGGTGAGGGCGCGGACGGTCATCATATTCGATTGAGTTTAGGTTCGAGGAGTTTGGCGGCTTGCCAGAGCGCTTCCATTTCATCGATGGTGGCTTGCTGGGGCGTTTTGCCATGGGCGGCGAGACCTGCTTCGACGTGGCTGAAGCGGCGGCGGAATTTGGAATTGGTTTTGCGGAGGGCTTGTTCGGGATCGACTTTCAGGAAGCGGGCGATGTTGACGATTACGAAAAGGAGGTCGCCGATTTCGTCTTCGATTTCGGCGGGATTGCCGGTGGCGCGGGCGGCTTCGATTTCGGCTCGCTCTTCGTCTAATTTGGCAAAAACCTGTTCGATATTTTCCCAATCGAAGCCGGCAGCGGCGGCTTTCGCGGCGATTTTCTGCGCTTCAACTAAAGCGGGGAGCGAGCGCGGAACGCCGTCCAGCAGGCCTTGGGGAAGAGGCTGGCCCTTGCTTTGTTTTTCGACGGTTTTGATTTCGTCCCAGCGGCGGAGAACGTCGGCGGAGGTTTTGGCGTCGCCATCGGCGAAAACGTGGGGATGGCGGCGGACCAATTTACTGTTGATGGCCAAAAGCGAATCGGCGATGTCGAAGCGGCTTTCCTCGGCAGCCATTTGGGCGAAAAAGACGGCCTGGAGAAGGAGATCGCCCAACTCGTCGGCGAGGCCTTCCCAATCCTGGGCGTCGATGGCGTCCATGACTTCGTAGGTTTCTTCGAGGAGATAAGGTTTGATGCTGGCGAAATTCTGTTCGCGATCCCAGGGGCAGCCGCCGGGGGCGCGGAGGCGCGCCATGATTTCGACGAGACGCGCGAAGGCGGGTCCGGCGGGCTGTTTGGTTTCCGGCATGGAAACCTCAGGTTATCATGCGGGTGTTTGGACACACTTCGGCTGAGATCAAACAAAATCGTCTCGCGGTGGGCTGCTTTTTGAGGGCAGCCCACCGGAGTGGTAGAGGTCATGGACGGCTTGCTGGTCTTTGAAAAGTGACTGAATGAACCAGTTTTCTGCTCTCTCCCATTTCCTCCCGCGGCAATTTACATCACCAGAGAAT
>JALYJH010000400.1 GCA_030775415.1 Acidobacteriota bacterium
CTGGAAGGAGTCCGATCGAATCCAGTTCAAATTGCCGGACCACTGGACCCTCGATAATTCGGATAGCCCAGGCCGCCTGGATTTAGGAAAACCCGGATATTACGAGGGCCATCTCAGCGTCACTAAAGACAACGAATTGGTCTCCCAGCGCGAATTGGTTTTCGGCCGCGAGGGCATCCTGAATTTTCAACCCAGCGTCTACTCGCAACTGAAGAAAGCCTTTGACCAAATTCAGCTTCGCGACCAGCACTCCATTGCGCTTAAGGAATCCGATTGATGCGCCGCGCCCTCACTGGTCTCCTGTTCCTGACGCTATCCTCCTCGCTCCGCGCCGCTGACGACGCCCCGCAGTGGACCCGCGACGCCGCCGCGCAGTCCGTCCCCAGCTACTCCGCCAAAATAACCTCCGTGGTTCTGCTGCATGAGGAAATGGTGACCGTCGACCCCGACGGCCGTCGCGTCATGCGCGAACGCGGCGCCATCAAAATCCTGCAGCCCGGGGGCGAGGCCATCGTGGCCACTCGCTCCTACAGCACCAAAAACGGACGTATCCAAAATTTCCAAGGCTGGCTGCTCCCCCCCGCCGGCAAAGCCGTCCCCTACGCCAAAAACCGCGTCATCGATGCAGCCGCCTCCTCCGCCGACGTCTACAACGAGATCCGCGTGAAGGTGCTCGAGTGCGGCTCGCCCGTACCCGGCTCAATCTTCGCCTGGGAAGTCATCGAAGAAGAAAAAAGCGTTTTTACGCAGGATGATTTTGACTTTCAGCACCAAGATCCCGTCCTGCTATCCCGCTTCATCCTGAGCCTGCCCGCCGGATGGGAAGCCCGTGGCTCCGTTTTCAATCACGGGAAGATCGAACCGCAAGTCGCCGCCACCACCTATACCTGGGAGTTGCGCAATCTCCCCTGGATCGAAGCCGAAGATTATAGCCCGTCGCTCAGCGCGCTCGCGCCCCGCCTGGTAGTCAGCTATTTTCCGCCCCCTGGCAACCCCGGCGGCCTGCAAGGCCTCAAAGATTGGGCCGCCGTCTCCACCTGGCTCTCGCCGCTGGTAGATCCAGCCGCCGTCGTCACCGATACCGTACGCGCCAAAGCCCAGCAGTTGACCGCCAACGCCGCCCGCGAACTGGATAAAATACGCGCCATCGCCGCCTTCACCCAGCAGACCAACTACGTCGAGGTCAGCCTTAACCTCCTGCGCGGAGGCGGCTACACTCCCCGCGCCGCCAGCGAATCCCTCGCCAAGAATTACGGCGATTGCAAGGATAAAGCCACACTCATGCGCGCCCTGCTCAAAGCCGTCGGCATCGACGCATACCTCACCACCATCAGCGCCGACGACCGCACCTATGTGCGTCCCGAATGGGCCTCTCCCTTGCAATTCAATCACGCCATCGTCGCCGTCAAAGTTTCAGATGCCGTAAAACTGCCCACTGTCATTGCCGATTCGCCGCTCGGCCGTCTACTCATGTTCGATCCCACCGATCGCATCACCCCCGTCGGCGGATTACCCGCAGACGAGCAAGGCAGCTACGCGCTAGTGATCGCCGGCCCCTCCGGGGCACTGCTCCAGATGCCGCTCTTGCCCGCCAACGACAATCGCATCGTGTCCACCGCCGAAGCTGTCATGGACGCCAACGGTAGCATCACCGCCCGCCTCCAGCGCCAATACTTCGCGCAATCCGCCATTCCCCTGTGGAGGGTGGTCAAACTTCGCGGCAATGACGTTCTGAAAGAGGGCTTCGAGCGCGGCTTCACTCGCCGCCTGGGAGGCGTCACTTTGAACAGCATAACCACCGAAGGCTCACCTGAGGAGAATCGCCTCTCCGTCAACCTAAATCTCGCCGCCGAACGCTTCGGACAAATCATGCAAGGCCGCCTGTTGATCGTCCGCCCTGGCCAGCTATCGAGCGGCGGCGATTATTACTTCAGTTCCCGCCAGCGTTCTTCGCCCGTGAAGCTCGAAGCCGACCTGCGCCGCGATTCCATCAAAATAAAATTGCCCCCCGGCTTCAAGCTGGACGAACTCCCCTCCCCAGCCAAAGTCGAAAGCCCCTACGGCAGCATCGAAGCCACATGGGCCGTGCGCGACGGCGAAATCATCATGGATCAAACCTTGGAAATTCGTGAAACCGTAGCCCCCGTATCCGACTTCGCCAAAGTCCGCGATTTCTTCGATCAAGTAGGCGGCGTGCAAAGCGCCCCAGTCGTGTTAGTCCGCCAGTAGCGGGAGAGACATATAAAATAGTCCCTATGCCCGACAACCCTGATCGTAACTTCGGATTTAATACCCGCGCCCTCCACCACGGCTACGCGCCCGATCCCACCACCGGAGCCCGCGCCGTTCCCATCTACCAGACCACCTCATTCACATTTAAAGATTCCGAGCACGCCACCAAACTCTTCGCTCTGCAAGAATTCGGCAACATCTACACGCGCATCATGAATCCCACCACCGATGTCCTCGAGCAGCGCGTGGCCTCGCTTGAGAATGGAGCCGCCGGCCTGGCCATGTCCTCCGGCCAGTCCGCGCAATTCATCACCATCAACAGCCTCATGGAATCCGGCGACGAAATGGTGGCCGCCACCACGCTCTACGGCGGCACCTACACGCAATTCGATGTCAGCTTCCGCAAGATGGGCTACAACGTGAAATTCGTCGACCCCGATGAGCCCGAAAATTTCCGCAAGGCCATCACGCCCAAAACCAAACTGCTCTACGGCGAAACGATTTCGAACCCCCGCGGCGGCGTCCTCGACATCGAAGCCATCGCGAAAATCGCACACGAACACAACATCCCGTTCGTGGTCGACAACACTTTCGCAACGCCCTACTTGTGCCGCCCCATCGATCACGGCGCCGATATCGTCGTTCACTCCCTGACGAAATTTATGGGCGGCCATGGCACTTCCATTGGCGGCATGATCGTCGACGGCGGCAAGTTCGATTGGAAAGAAGGAGCCTTCCCGCAAATCAACCAGCCCTCCCGCGCCTATCACGGCATGAACTTCAGCGAAGTCTTCGGGCCCATCGCCTTCATCATCCGCGCCCGCGTCGAAGGCCTGCGCGACATCGGCTCCTGCCTCAGCCCCTTTAACTCGTTTTTGTTTATCCAAGGCATCGAAACCCTCGGCCTGCGCATGGGCCGCCACGTCGCGAACACCATGGCCGTGGCGAAATTCCTAACCGCCCACAAAACTGTCGAATGGGTAAACTACCCCGGCCTCCCCGGCAGCCAGTATCACGACCTCGCGAAAAAGTATTTACCGAAAGGCGCGGGCGCGGTCTTCTGCTTCGGAGTCAAAGGCGGGTATGAAGCGGGCCGCAAACTGGTCGACAACGCCAAGCTGCTCTCGCACCTGGCCAACGTAGGCGACGCCAAGAGCCTGGTGATCCACCCCGCTTCCACCACGCACCAACAACTCAGCGCCCCCGAGCAAAAAGCCGCTGGCGTCGAGCCCGACATGATCC
>JALYJH010000401.1 GCA_030775415.1 Acidobacteriota bacterium
CCACGCCCGCTACTTGCGCATCCGTTTCCGCCAGATCGCCCAGGAAAAAGCCCGTAAAGTGGGTATCAAACTCATCTTCCCGGTATTCTTCCTGATCTTTCCTTCGGTAATTCTAGTCACGCTAGGTCCAGCTCTCATCCTCCTCTTCACGCAAATGAAGAACTTGCTCGGCAATTAACCGAAAATAGGGACGGAGCCTGATTTCGCCCGTGTCCGCCAACAAATCAGGCACCGTCCCTATTTTCCCCAAGATAACTAGCATGTGGACCCCGCACCTTCCTGTTGTAGAATCCAGCTATGCCGCGTGTGGATCGCCGTACCGTTGACCTGTCCGCATATCCTGACCTGGTAGTCGTCTACCTCGGCATGCGCGTCAATGCCCTCTCCGGAATAAAGCGCCTCTTAGGCCTCGGCCCGCAGATCGCCGACTCCGTCAAAGCCCAGCCCGCTGGCCTCCTGCTCCACGAAAGCCTGCTGTTCTCTTTATTCCCGCTCCACACTGGAATGCGCCAATACTGGCGCGATTACGAATCGCTCGAACGCTGGACCCGCTCCGCGCCCCACCGCGAATGGTGGAAGACCTTCCTGCGCGACTCCGGAGGTACTGGCTTCTGGCACGAAACCTACGCTCTGCGCGGCGGCTTTGAAGCCATCTATGACGACATGCCTCACCCCATCGGCATGATGAATTTCGCTCCGCTCCAGTCCGCCCGCGGCAGCAGTTTTTCCGCGCGCCAGCGCCTCCGCCGCGAAGGCACGGAAACCTCCCCCGCGCCAACGCCAGAATCCGGACTCTATCCTGACTAACCTTCCGCGCCAGCCGCCAGTCGCTGCAAAGCGTCAGCCTCGTCCGCCGACGTCACCGTGACTTCCAAATCCCGCAGCCGCCCATCGTTCAGTTCGTAAATCCAGCCATGCACCGCAATCTGCCGCCCCTGTGCCCAGGATCCGCGAATGATTGTCGTTTGCGAAACCGCAATCGCCTGCTCCATCACGTTTAGCTCGCACAGACGGTCCCAGCGCGCTTTCGCCGAGGGCAGGCGATCGAACGCTTCCTGATTCCGCCGCCGTATCCGGCGCACCGGAGCCAGCCAGTGATCGATCATCCCCAGCCCGCCTTCTTCGAGCGCCTGCCGCACGCCGCCGCATCCATAGTGCCCCACCACAATCACATGCCGCACATCCAGCACTTCCACGGCGTATTGCAGCACTGACAAGCAATTCATATCCGACTGGTGCACCACGTTCGCCACATTGCGATGCACGAAGACCTCACCCGGAAGCAGATCCACAATCTCATTCGCCGGCACCCTGCTATCGGAACAACCAATCCACAAATACTGCGGATTCTGCTGCGTCGTCAGCCGCTCGAAAAAATGCGGATCTTTCTCCCGCATCCGCGCAGCCCACTGCCGGTTCTTTTCAAATAATGGTTGGAGAAGGCGCATGTACTTCTTTCTATTAGAATGAATATTCGCCCATCAAGCAATGAAGGAGCATCCATGGCCCGCCTGGCGCACATTTCAAAAGTCAAGATTCACAAAGAACCCGGCAAGGATAAGGTCAAGCAAGCCGAGTTCGAAGGCTTCCCCGGCGTCACCCGCATGGGCGTAAACGGCGGCATCGCGGACTTCTTCAAGGTCCAGCCCGCTGAACCCCTGCCTTCGACGCTCGACTACCTGGTCGCCGCGGTAGGCGGTTGCCTCACCGGAACGATTGCCGGAGCGTTAGAAGGACGCGGCATCTCCACCAGCCCCGAAAAATTAGAAGCCTTCGCCGAAGGCCGCCTGGAAGAAATCGACGGCAAACTCCTGCTCACCCATATAGCGGTCACATACCGGATTAACATCACGAAAGACCAGCGCGAAGCCGCCGAGCGTGCCCTCGAGCACCACGCCGCCCGCTGCCCCGTTTCAGAAAGCATCAAGCGCGGCATCACGATCGAGTGCCTCGCCGAGATCGTCGAAGAATAGGCGCCCACTTGTCGCGCAAAGCAACTCTTTCCTTCGAACTCCTTACGTCCGCCGTGTGCCTGTATTTATGCTGGCACGCGATTAGCTGGGCCCTCCGCCCCGGCCTCGCCATGATTCTGGATGAAATCAGCAACCTCCCCCGCTTTTTGGGCGGATTGACTTGGACTGGCGTCACCATTCTGCCTCACTTTGCCTATAACGATCGCCCCGTCGGATTCATGCTCGAGCGCTCCTGGTTTGAAATCTTCGGCTTCGATTACCGACCGCAGCTGCTGTGCTTCTTGTCCATCCACTTTGCGAACCTGCTGTTAGGCTTCGTCCTCATGCGGCGCATGGGAGCCGGCATACTCGCAACCCTGGCCGCCCTCTGCGTTTTCGCCACGCTTTCCACCACCGCCCAGACGGTGACCTATCTGGGAGCCATCTTCGACGTCCTCTGCCTGTTCCTCATGCTATCCAGCACCCTGGTGTTCTTATCGAAGAAACCCGGCACCGCCCTCCTCAGCGCGTTGCTCTTTTTTCTAGCGCTGCGCACCAAGGAATTCGCCATCGTCCTGCCGCTGCTCCTGCTGGCCATCGCCTATTACGAACAAACTCTGCGCCGCCTGTGGATTCACTTGAGCATCTGGGCCGTCTTCCTGGTCCAGTATGCCCTCTTGATCCGCCGCATGATACCAACGATGCCCGTCAGCAATCCCTACACAATCCATGCCGACCTTAGAACCGTACTCACGTCTTTTCTATTTTTCACGTCCCTGATCTTCCACGAAGAAGCCCACCCCCGCCGAGCCGCGGTAATTTTGCTGCTGGTGCTGGCCATGGTCGCTTATGCTTTCTACCGCCGCCGCGGCTGGATCCTTTGGAATCTGGCCGCCTACGCCCTAACGCTGCTTCCCGTCACCATCATTCCCGGAAATCGCGCCCAGTTTTACACCTATGCACCGGCGATGTTTTTATTATTCGCCGCCGCGCTGACGATCGAAGACCTGATCACGCTCACCACCGCCAACCAACGCCAGCGCTGGATCGCCCTGGCGGCCACCACCGCCGCGGTGTTGCTATCCGTAGCGCTCTTCCAGAAAGGACCCTATTTCAAAAATCGCGTCGCCTACACCCTGTCCCAGCGCGGCAGCGCGCAGCGCACCGCTTCCGATCTATCCGCGCTTCTCCCCGGACTCCCGCCCGGCTCCTGGCTATCTGTCTATCAAGGTGCGAATCCGTCCTGGCTCCTGATCCCGGGACCCTGCGATTACCTCAATCTCCCCCTTCGCCGCCAAACCTACCGCTGCCTCGTAAGCAGTTCCCTCGACGACTCCCGCCAACAATACGCCGCCCAAAAGCCCCCGAAATATTATCTGGTCTATAGCGCCGACGGTTCTCTGCGCCTGGGAGATGGTGGGCCCTGATGGATTCGAACCATCGACCAACGGATTATGAGTCCGCTGCACTAACCGCTGTGCTAAGGGCCCGCTCCTAACGAGTTTAGCCGAAGAC
>JALYJH010000402.1 GCA_030775415.1 Acidobacteriota bacterium
ACTACGCGACTACGGGCGCCAGAACGGCGGTGAAGTGAAAGACGCTGCCGTTGCGGCCGTCGCTCACCACCCAAATTTCTCCGCCCATCATTTCAACTAACTGCGCAGAGATGGCGAGGCCCAAGCCGGTGCCTCCGTATTCGCGGCGGGAGGAGGCGTCCACTTGCGTGAATGGCTCGAAGATGCGGCGCTGCTGATCGGCGGCGATGCCGATGCCGGTGTCGGACACTTCGAAATGCAGCTTCTCGAAGTTCTCCGGCGAGATGCCGACGGCGAGGTTCACCGCGCCCGCGGCGGTGAATTTAATCGCGTTCCCCACCAGTTTTTCGAGCACGCGTTTCAAGAGAGCGGCGTCGCCCAGCAGCACTTCCGGAATTGCGGGGTGGACGCTATATTCGAGGCGCAAATTCTTTTCGCGCGCGGCCTGCAGGAAGGCGCCGATGGTGCTGGAGATCAGGTCGCGCACCCAGAATTCCTTGGGGCGCAGCACCATTTTCCCGGCTTGAATCTTGGAGATGTCCAGGATGTCGCCAATGATCTGCATGAGCGTCGACGCCGAGCTCTTGACCAGGCTGAGGTATTCGCGTTGCTCGGGATTCAGGTCCGATTCGAGAACGACTTCGGTCAGGCCGATGATACCGTTCATTGGAGTGCGGATTTCATGGCTCATATTGGCCAGGAATTCGCTCTTGGCGCGGCTGGCAATTTCAGCCACCTGCTTGGCCACAACCAATTTCGATTCCACTTCCTTGCGGGCGGTGACATCCACGCCGGAGCCGATGACGTTGACGATGACGCCATGGCGGTCATAGAGCGGACCAAAGGTGGAATCGATGACGATCTGCTGGCCGCCGGCTACGAGCGCCGTGGTTTCCTCGCGCAGCACTTCGCCGCCGGCGGCTCGCGCTATGATTCCGCGCATGCGCTCCTGCTCTTCGACGCTATGCGCCATCCATGCGGTTTCCCATATGGGCTTGCCGAGCACGTCCTCGGGCTTAAGTCCGGCGGCGAGCAAGGCGGCGCGGTTGATGTCGATCAATACGCCGTCGAGCGTGTACAAGCCGACGAATCCGTAGAGCGAATCCAGGATGTCGCGAAGGCGCTTTTCGCTAGCAGCCAGTTTTTCTTCGGCCTGGCGGCGTTCGGTGATATCGCGAAGGGCGCCGATGACGCGCGTAGGCTGGCCCGTTGCATCGCGCAGCAGGAGGCCGTTGGTGGCGACCCAGCGATAGCTTCCGTCCTGGCAGAGGACGCGAACTTCGTAATCGAACGAATGCACGGACTTGTCGGCGTGATCACGGGCAATGCCGTCCCTCAGGCGCGGGCGGTCGTGGGGATGCACGTGGTCTAAGAACCAGGAAGGGCCGGTGGGCATCTGGTCCGCGCTATATCCCAGGATTTCGTTTAAGCGTGGGGAATGATAGGCGATGCCGGTGACAAGGTCCGAGTCGAAAATTGCATCGCGGGTGGCTTGCGTGACAAGCTCGTAACGCTCTTCGCTTTCGCGCAGCAACGCGGCCGACGCTTCGGCTGCCTGCTTGGCCGCGAGCAGGCGCGCTTCGGCTTCGTTGCGCTCGGTCATATCGGAGTAAATCGCCGCGAAGCCCAGCAACTTTCCGCGCGTGTCTTTGACTGGGGAAAGGACCACGGAGACCGGCACCAGGGTTCCGTTCTTGCGGACGCGCACGGTTTCATAGCGGTCCGTGAGTTCGCCGCGGCGGATACTGGCGATTTTTTCATCGAACTCCTGCTGCTGGCCAGGCCGGAACAGGATGCGATTGCTTTGGCCGATGGCTTCTTCGGCGGAATAACCCCAGAACCGCTGCGAGCTCGCGTTCCAACTGAGAATGACGCCATCGAGATCCGAGCCGACGATGCTGTCGTCAGACGACTGCACGATGGCAGCGAGAAAGGCCGAGGCATCCTCCGCCTGCTTGCGCTCAGTGATGTCGCGAATGGCTCCAATGAGGCGGGCGGGCCGGCCCTGGGCGTCGCGCACCACCAGGCCGCGCGAAACTACACAGCAATAAGAGCCGTCTTTGCGGCGCAGGCGCACTTCATGGTCAAACTTTTCGAGGGACCGGCCGGCATTGAGGGAACCCACCAACTGGCTGAGCCAGTTCACGTCGTCAGGATGAACGCGGCCAAAGAAGGCTGAAAAATCGTTGGCTAATTCGCCGTCGAGGAAGCCCAGGATTTCCTTGAGGCGCGGCGAGAGATGAGAGTCGCCGGTAGCCAGGTTCCAGTCGAAGATGCCGTCGAGAGTGGCTTGGGTGGCGAGCGCATACCGCTCTTCGCTCTCGAACAAGGCGTTGGCGGCTTTCACGCGCTCGCTGACATCGCGGGCATTCCATAAAACATGCGTGCAGCGACCGTTTTGATCGACCACCGGCGACACCGCGACTTCGGCGGCGGCGCGCAGCGCGGTCAGCGTGGGTTCGAAATGAACCGTGGCACGCTCTTGAATGGCGCGCAAATAGAGGGCACGGCGGTGTTCAATCTCCTCCGGTGTAAGGCCCAGGGCGGCGAGCAGTTCCTCGAAGGGGCAGCCCAGGAAGTCCCGCATGTCCTTGCCGGTATGGCTGTGGAAATTTTCGATGACGGCACGGTTGATGGTTTCGGTGACGAAGCCGCCGGCGGGCTCGACGCGGAAGAGAACCTGCAGATCGGAAGTGCCGTTGAAGATCAATTGCAGGCGGGCTTCGCTTTCGCGCAGGGCGGCTTCGGCCAGTTTGCGTTCGGTGATATCGAAGCAATGGCCGACGATCTCAAGCGGGTTGCCGGCGGGGTCACGCAGCAGGCGGCACTGGTCACGGAGCCAGCGGTATTCGCCGCTTTTATGACGAAAGCGATATTCGTGGGAGTATTCGCCGGCTTGGGTCAAATACTCGAGGCCGGCGAAGACGCGAGCGACATCGTCGGGGTGCAGGCGGCTGACCCAAAACTTACCGTCGGCCAGGAATTCTTCGCTCCCGTAGCCCCACACGGCTTTGACGCCTTCGCTGACGAAAGTGACGCGCATGTCGCCTGTGGCTTCGCAAGTATAGAAGACCAAAGGGCTTGCGTCGACCAGGAATTCCAGGCGACGCAAATGGCTGGGAGAATACGCGCTGAGATTTTGGGCGAGCAGCGTCAGGGAAGTATCCATTGCGGCGATTCTCTTATCGACATAATCTAGCGATGCCTATAGAGCGGGACGTAGGCGCGTAAGTGCTTTGAGGAGAGACACTTCTCCTAAGAATGGGCTCGTAAGCGAGCCGATGAACCGATGGCTTTGAAAGATCGCCTCGCGGTGGGCTGCTTGTGAGAGCAACCCACCGGAGTGGTGAAGGTCATGGACGGCTTGCTGGTCTCTGAAAAGTGACTGAATGAACCAGTTTTCTGCTCTCTCCCATTTCCTCCCGCGGCAATTTTTAACGATCACCAGAGAATCGATTCTCTCCTGTCCCGC
>JALYJH010000403.1 GCA_030775415.1 Acidobacteriota bacterium
ATAAAGCACGGCCCCGCGTAATCCCCCGGAATGAACAGCAGGATGCACAACATGATGAACAGCTCCACGCTGATCAGCATCATGCCAATGCTCATCCCCGCCTGTAGCGGAATCGCGTAACAGGGAAATGGCTTCCCTCGCAGGCTGGCGAACGCTGTCCGCGAATTGGCGAAGGTGTTCACGCGAATGCCAAACCATGCCACGCCGTAGCTCCCTGCAATGCCTACGATGCTGAACGCCAGGATGATGGCCACCTTGAACGCTTCCATCGATTGCAGGACCCCAAAGTAGAACGCAATGATCACTCCGATAAAAATCTCAAGAACCATCAGAAACTTGCCCTGCGTGATCAAGTACGTCTTGCAGGTCTCGTAGATCAGTTCCGAGATCTCGAGCATCGACGTATGCACCGGCAATTTCCGCAGGTGCGTGTACATCGCCATGCCGAATACCAGGCCCAATACCGCCACCACCAGCCCGACCATTAATAAGGTAGGCCCGCTGACGCCATTCAGGAACACAGCTTGACTCAAATCAGGGAGCCGAAGGTCAGCTTCGCCTCCCTGCGCGAGCAAGGGAGTCGAACCGGCCAGCGCCAACAGCGCCAAAATCAACAGGAAAGCTGCGCGCCTACCGACGGCAGACAACGGGGTCAGTCGCATCGAGAAACATCCTCCAGTTGGGGAGCGTGAGAGTATTTAGCCGCCTTATGGTGGCCTTTAACTACGTTTGCAAAGATAGCGCACATCCCGCCCTATTTGCAATGATTTGCTGGCCAGTACCCGCGTCTATAAGACTTCCAGTACCAGGCATTTCAAATACAGAGTCTCCGGCACTGTAAGCAAAATCGGATGATCCGCCGCCTGCGTCCGCCGCTCCAGCACGCGCAGCGTCTTCCCCGCATCCAGCGCCGCTTGCGCAACCACCTCATAGAAGGCACCTTCACTCATATGATGGGAGCAGGAGCAAGTCACCAAAATCCCGCCCGAATCGAGCAGCCGCAGCGCCCGTAAGTTGATCTCTTTATATCCGCGAGCCGCATCCTCCACCGCCCGCCGCGATTTCGCGAACGCCGGAGGGTCCAGCACTACCATCGAATACCTGCGATCGATCCCCGAAAGAAATTCGAATACATCCGCCTGGCGAAAATGGATATTGCCGATCCCATTGGCTTTCGCGTTGGCTTCCGCCGTGGCCAGCGCCCCCATTGACGAATCCACGCCTTCCACCGACTCCGCCTGTCCCGCCGCGTGCAATGCAAACCCTCCGCTGGACGTAAAACAATCCAGCACCCGCCCCCGCGCCCACCGTTTCGCCGCCAGGTAGTTTTCGCGCTGGTCCAAATACACGCCCGTCTTTTGCCCGTGCAGTAAATCCGCCTCAAGCCTCAGCCCGTTCATGCGGATCTGCACCCGCTCCGGAATTTCACCGGCCAACGTAACCACCTCTAGCGGCAGCCCCTCTAATTTGCGAACGCTCGCGTCATTGCGCGCCAGAATCCCCACTGGCGCCAACAGCTCTTGCAGGCATTCGACAATCACATCCCGCGCCCGCTCCATCCCCTGGTTCAAAGTCTGCAGCGCGAGAACAGGCCCGTAGCGGTCGACAATCAATCCCGGCAGTAAATCGCCTTCGGAAAACACCAGCCGGTAAGCGTCCGCATCTTGCACCACGCGCCCGCGGTGCTCCAATGCCGCCATGATTCGGTTTTTAAAGAAGTGGCTGTCCAGCGTTTCCGCTTTATCGGAAAGTAGGCGCAGCGTTATTTGTGATGTGGAACTGTAATGCGCCGTTCCCAGAAACTTGCCCCGCGGGTCAAGCACCTTCACGGCATCGCCTGGCGCGGCATCGCCACGGTCCACAACATCGCTGGAGAAGATCCAAGGATGGCCGCTCGCGGCCCGATCCGCCGCTTTGCGGTTTACCCGTACAGTAGTCAAGTTTTCAGTTTACAGATACCAGCGCCGGATTCCGCATCTGCTCCAGCCGCGCGATCCGTTCTTCGGTTGAAGGATGCGTCGAGAACATGCGGAATAACCCGCCGCGGAAGGGATTCAGGATGAACAAATGTGCGGTCGAAGGCGACGCATCGTCCATGGGCACCCGCTCGACGCCCATCTCGAGCTTGCGCAGAGCATGGATCAAAGGATCCGGACTTCCCGTGTACTTCACCGAAGCCGCGTCCGCGTCGAATTCGCGCGTTCGTGAAATCGCCATCTGAATCAACAGCGCCGCGATGGGAGCCAGCATCATCATAAATATTCCGCCCAACGCGCTGCCCCGGTCTTCGCGATCGTCCCGCGACCCGCCGAAAAAGAACGCCATCCGCGACAGAAACGTGATCGCCGAAGCAATCGTAGCCGCCACCGAGCTGATCAGGATATCGCGATGCAGCACATGGCCCATCTCATGCGCGAGTACGCCTTCGAGTTCCGGGTCGCTCATCAACCGCAGAATCCCTTCTGTCACCGCCACCGAAGCATGCTGCGGATCGCGCCCGGTAGCAAACGCATTCGGCGAGTCTTCTGGAATGACCCACAACTTCGGCATCGGCAAACCCATCTTCTGCGTCAGCCCTTGCACAATCGGCGCCAGCCGACCGTAAATCTCCGGCGATTCCTCCGCCGTAAGCGGCTGCGCTGAGTACGACCTCAACGCCAGCTTGTCCGAGAAGAAGTAGCTGAAGAAGTTCATGCCGATCGCCAGCAGCAGCCCGTATTCCAGTCCTCGCGACCCGCCTAGCGCCTCGCCGCCCACCAGCAGAATCCCGCTCAGCAATCCCAGCAGCAGTACCGTCTTCACCGAATTCATAAATTTACTCGCTCACTAATGAAGACGAGGCAGGCGCGAACTAGGTTCGCAAAAACCCGCCTCGCAAAATAGCGGTCTTAACTCGCGACGTTTACTTTGATCTGCCGCGGCTTCGCCACTTCCTTCTTGGGAAGCGTCACCGTCAGTACGCCGTTCTTGTACGCCGCATTTACGCCTTCCGGATTCACCGTGTCCGGCAAACTAAACACTCGCTCGAAAGTCCCGTACGACCGTTCCACGCGGTGCCAGCCGCCCTCAGTCTTCTGGTTCTCGAACTTGCGCTCCCCACGCAGCGTCAGCGTGCCGTTCTCCATGCGAACATCTATATCTTTCATTTCCATGTCCGGAACGTCCGCCTTCACAACCAGCTCGTTCTCGGTCTCCTGGATATCCACCGGAGGAACCCACGGACGATGGCCGTTGGGCTCTGAAAACAGGCGGTTTACGGAATCTTGGAACACCCGCAGTCCCGCCGGAAAGGCATCAAAGTCGTTATATCTGATGAGAGACATGATAGTTACCTCCTAATGAAACTCTTTACGTACTAAGCATAAAATATGCGTCTTCAGTTGTCAAGTAGCTTTAGCCAAAAAAAGCATAAAACCGCACCTAGGATGCACG